>CBIHNR010000003.1:0-66039 GCA_966211215.1 uncultured Pedobacter sp. | reverse complement strand
CCATTCAATTTAACCATTTGGTTAAATGCAAATTTAAACACAAAAATTTACTCCCAAAGAAAATTTTTTATATTTTACGGTAAACTTTTACTGATGCCTGTAGACATTGATTCCCTGCGCTTTCCGATTGGTAAATTTGAGAGGCCAGAAACCATAGATTTTGAGCAAGTTAATTCCTGGATTGATGAGATTGAAGCCTTGCCTGCTGAATTAAAAGACGCCGTAAACCTGCTAAAAAAGGAGCATTGGGAAACGCACTACCGACCCAATGGATGGACATTGCGCCAGGTGGTTCATCATCTTGCCGATAGCCACATGAATTCGTATATCCGTTTCAAACTGGCCATTACCGAGGATACACCAACAATTCGCCCTTATTACGAAGAACGCTGGGCAGAGTGCGAGGAAGCTCGAACCGCCCCCGCAGAAATTTCACTGAATTTACTTACCAGCCTGCATTCTCGTTGGGTGCTTTTTTTGCGCTCGCTTAAGCCTGAAGATTTTGAAAGAGGATTTATCCATCCGGAACATGGCAGGGAAATTCTGTTAAAAGAAGCGGTTGGTTTATACGCGTGGCACGGCAAACATCACTTAAACCATATTCTGCAAACCAAAAAGATGCAGGGCTGGCAGGTACCTGCTTAATAATATAAGCTATGAGGGAATTACAAACCTCATAGGTTTATTCCTCATAAGCTTTCTGTTTTTGTACTTTTGCCGCCATGGCGAGTATTAAACCTTCTGTGCCAAAAGGTACAAGAGATTTTTCACCAGCGGTGATGGTGAAACGCAATTACATTTTCGATACGATCAAGTCTGTTTTCAGGAAATTCGGTTACCAGGAAATTCAAACTCCATCCATGGAAAACCTTGATACCTTAACCGGAAAATACGGAGATGAAGGCGATAAACTGATTTTTAAGATTTTAAATTCGGGAGACTACCTTTCAAAAGTAAAACCTGAAAAACTTACTATAGATAATTCACAGGGCTTAATTAAAGACATTTCCGAAAAAGCCCTCCGTTACGACTTAACAGTGCCATTCGCCCGCTATGTGGTGATGCACCAAAATGATATTTCCTTCCCTTTCAAGCGTTTTCAAATTCAGCCGGTTTGGCGTGCAGACCGTCCGCAAAAAGGGCGCTATCGCGAATTTTACCAATGCGATGCCGACGTGGTGGGTTCTGAAAGCCTGTTAAATGAAGCTGAATTTGTTCTGATTTACGATGAAGCCTTGAGCAAACTTGGGCTAAAAGATTTTACTATTAAGATTAATAACCGCAAAATTTTATCTGGCATAGCCGAAATTATTGGCAAGCCCGAACTGATTGTGGATATGACAGTGGCCATTGACAAACTAGATAAAATCGGATTGGATGGCGTTGTTAAAGAATTGATTGAAAGAGGGTTTACCGAGGCTGATATTGAAAAATTAAAGCCCGTAATCCTTTTAGAAGGAAGCAATGAGGAAAAATTAGCAAGCCTGAAAGATGTTTTAGCCACTTCAGAAACCGGCCTAAAAGGAATTCAGGAGATCGAGGCTATTTTCACCTATGTTGCTAACCTCCATTCTCCAAACGCTAATCTCCAGGCTAAACTGGAACTTGATATTACTCTAGCCCGCGGCTTAAACTATTATACCGGAGCAATTTTCGAAGTGAAAACCAATGAAGTTGCAATGGGTAGCATCGGCGGCGGCGGCCGTTACGATGACCTCACCGGGATGTTTGGGTTAAAAGGCTTAACCGGAGCGGGTATTTCCTTCGGTGCCGACCGTATTTATGATGTACTTGAAGAATTAAAACTCTTCCCTGAAAGTACTGAGGAAACAACAAAAGTACTGATCAGTAATTTCGACACCGAGGCTGAATTATACGCATTACCAATCCTTCAGCAATTAAGAAACAGCGCAATTGCAGCCGAACTTTATCCGTCATCAGCAAAGCTTAAAAAACAGATGAGCTACGCTGATAATAAGAAGATTCCTTTTGTAATCTTAATCGGTAGCGATGAAATACAATCAGGTAAACTTACGCTGAAAGATATGCGTAGCGGCGAGCAAGCGAAGCTGAGTATAGAAGAAATTGCAAAAAAGCTTAAAGCTTAAAAGAAAACCCCATCAGATAATTTGTTTTTGATGGGGGTTTTATAGATTTTCGAATACTTCTTCGAGCTTTAAAACAAAGCCAGGAAGCACTGAGGTAGTCACCTCGTCATCGCGGCCCAAGAGTCGTGTGGGCTGGAATTTCTTATTATCATCCAAAATATATCGGAAAAAGGTCATTTCACTAGGATGCACAATCCAGTATTCTTTAACCTCGGCTTCCTGATATACCTCATATTTATTTTTCAACTCCTTTCTGTTGTTTCCCGGTGAAAGAATCTCAACCACTATATCCGGTGCGCCTAAACAACCTTTAGTATCAATTTTCAAAGAATCACAGACAACGCAAATATCAGGCTGAACAACAGTAAGAATTTCCTGCTCATTTCTTATCCTAGTTAAACGAACATCAAACGGAGCAGCAAATACTTGGCAAGGCTTTCCTTTAAGGTAATTCCATAAATAACCAAGAATATTTCCTAACACAATTTGGTGAGCTGTTCCAGGAAAAGAAAGCATTTTAAATATCTTACCCTTAATTAGCTCTACTCTTTCTTCAAACTCCCATTTAAGGTAATCTGCATAGCTATACGTTTTATCTAAGTCTAGATCAAAAAATTGCATATCACACTGTTTATCTAAAACTTAACTAAATACTACCTTATCTTATTAGCCTCCCCCTTTAGTTCCCCCTCCAGCGGGGGACACAAAGCACCTTACCTATAAAGCGCCCAGAATTCGAACTTGGTTTCGAGCATCATTCGTGTAATTCGTGCGCTTAAAATCGAACTTAGTTTCGAGCCTCATTCGTCTAATTCGTGAATGTAGCTTCGAGCCTCGTTCGTGTAATTCGTGCTTTTAAATTCGTGCTATTTAAAATACATACGGCTCCTCAACCTTCGGCTCCCTTTTGCTGCCATCATACAATTCATACTCAAGCAACCTACAATCAAGCTTTCCGTTATAAAACTCAAGCCGTTTAGAAGCCTTAAGCCCGATTTTCTTAGCAAGGTCAGGGTTTCCAGTAAAAATATAACCGCTGTAACCCTTACATTTTTGCTTCATAAAATCGCCCATTCGCTTATAGGTAGCCTCCAGCTTAGAATGAATTCCCAAGCGCTCACCATATTCCGGGTTAAACATGATCGTTCCTGCAGCCCCTTCAGGAACAGGAGTATCGGCAAAATCACATACATGAAATTCGATTAACTGGTCAACACCCGCAGTTTTAGCATTCCGTTGGGCAACATCAACCGCATCAGGCGACAAATCGCTGGCAATAATCTTAAAATCAATTTGCTTCTTAGCCTTATCCTTCAGCTTCCTACGTTCAGTAAAAAATACCTGCTCGTCGTAGCCGATGATATGCATAAAGCCATAATTCATGCGAAACAATCCCGGACTTTTATCGGTAGCCAGCAAAGCCGCCTCAATAGCTAAAGTTCCGGAACCACACATCGGGTTAACAAAGGCACTTTTTTGGTCCCATTTAGTAGCCATGATAGTCGACGCAGCCAAAGCTTCCAGCATTGGTGCCTTTCCAGGAATTTTTCGGTAGCCGTGTTTAGAAAGCGTCTCACCCGAAGTATCAAGAAAAACCTCTGCCCTTGATCCTTGCCAGTAAAGATTAACCACAGTTTTATTCAGCTCGGGTCCAGAATTGGGGCGAACGCCTTTTTTTTCCTTAATGCGGTCAACAATGGCATCTTTCACCTTCACGTTGGCAAACAAAGGCGTAGTAATATGCTCGTTATTAACAACCGAAGTAACAGAGAAATATCCGGCAATATCAATATACTCTTCCCAGGCTACTTGCACCAGCTCGTTGTATAGATGAGTAGGCGTAGGCGCCTCGAATGTTTTTAATGAATACAATACTTGGCTAGCACAACGAAGGTTTAAATTCAATGAAATACAATCATTTACATTCCCTTCTAATTCTACTCCGGTTGCGAAGCTTCGCTTAATCGAAAATCCCAAAGCTTCAATTTCTTTTACAAGATAAGGCGATAATCGTTTATTGCACGTTATTATAATACGGCTATTAGTGTTGAAAACTTGCATAATATTGTGCGAAGTTAATCAATTAAAATTGGCAGATTTGGATTTTGAATATTACAAGAAATTTTAGCAATGGATATTAAAGGAAAAGTTCATGAAGTATCTCCGGTTATGAATGTGACCGAAACTTTTAAGAAAAGGGAATTAGTTATTGAGTACGCAGAAAATCCGCAATACCCGGAATATATCAAATTCGAGGCTTTACAGGACAAAGTTAACCTGTTTGATACTGTAAAAGTTGGCGATCAGGTGGAAGTATTCTTTAATCTTCGCGGACGCCCATGGACTGACCGCACCGGCAAAACTTCTTACTTTAATACTTTGGTAGTTTGGAGGCTGAACGTATTAGGTGCTCAAGCTGCTGCCCCTCAGCCAGAGTATGCTCCTCCGATGGACATCAGCTCTGCTCCGCAAGACGATGATTTACCGTTCTAGTAAACCCTGTTTATTAATCAAGAACTATTATTAGGTTAATTCAATAAGAAAGCCCCACCGTAACAGATGGGGCTTTTATCTTTCTAGTCTTTTATTATTCGTTTTACGAACCAATTATTGTTTTGCATTATCGATAAATAGTAGATACCGTTTTTAGGCAAGTTTGCTTGTTTCAGATAAATCCCGCTAAAGTTCTTCACGGTATCAAAAAACACATTCTTATTATCTGCATCCTTAACTGTAACTGTTATTGTCCCCTTGCTCTCCAGGCTGAAGGAAAGGCTCATCTTTCCCGAAGAAAAATTAGGAAACACAGCCAGATCTTCAACCAAAAGCGGCTTATCGATTGACTCCAAGTCGGTTACCTTCTTTATTTCAGCTTTAGTCAAATCCCCAATAAAAATATTCATTCGGGTTGTAAAACCATCTTTACCTGTATTGCTATAGTTAAAAGATTGCGAGTTAGGGCGCTCCGAAAACTTTCTCTTTCCGGGAAGAGCCCTATCATCTTCCAGTTCCATTTCCCTTAGGGCATTAGGTATTTTCACATTAAAATCATACGGAGGCATAACCGGCAATCGGTCGTGGCTTTCTAACTTTTTATGAAACTTCCTGATCATCACGCTATCGTCAATTGCGGCAACGACATTCGAATCTCGTTTAAGCCTGATAAGTGGAGGGTTTATTCTCAATCTCACAACGCTATCTTCTGTAAGCCTCCCTTCGTTTCCTTTAATATATTTTTTAAGCACCAAATCACCAGTCCCATCTCTTCTTTCAATCATCACATCAAACTCTTCTGCCCCTAGTTGTTTTTTATCCCCGCCATTAAATTCCTTTCTCAACTTATCTCGTTCAGCCTTGTCTAAATCGGCTAGGCGTTTACCATTTATCAGGGTATCGCCTTTGGCGACAATAATGGTCTTACTTACACTCTTCTTAGTCTGAGCAAAACACATAGGGTAGCTTATACCAGCCAACACGCCGGCAATCAGCCAATTAAGTATTTGGGTTTTCATTGCTAATGGATTGATACTCAAAATTACCATGAGCCGTTTTGATATTGTGTTAAGGTCTTGTTAAAAATTGTTAAAACTAAACTGAGCAGCAGATGCTTACGTATTTTTGTATGAGATGAAGAAAAAAAGTATTAGCCTGATTATCGGATTGATGAGCATTGCCCTGTTCGGAGTAATGGCTATGCAATATTATTTTATCCGGGAGTCTTACATACAAAAATCGCAACTGTTTGACCTCTCGGTAAATAGCTCACTAAGCGAAGTTGCCAATAAACTGGTAAAGCATGATGCGAAACGCTTTGTAAGCCGCAAGGCGATAGCCGAGGAGCACTTTAAACGCAAACAAGAACATAGGCGGGAACGCGAAGAGGCTCGCGAAAGGAATGAAAAGTTTACAAGCCGAATAAGAGAAATTAATCATAAAATCGACCGTGATTTTCAGGTACGTGATAGTATTTTAAGAAGCCGTTACCCTCGAATCATGACGATTGACAACGACTTTTATGAAACTTACTTCCGCGACCCTACCCAATTGGACAAGGTTAGGCTGCAGATAAAAATGCGCCAGTCCATCGATACTTATGGCCAGGTTTTTCAAGACGAGGTACACGAATTATATGTAGAGGACAACAATGGCACAAGCGCTAAAAGAACAAGTTCATTAGGTAAAAAGGATAGTGTGCATTACCTGGTGGAAGACCCTGTATTAGGCATCAGGGTGGTGTCTCTGCCTCGTGTTCATCCAAAGCTTAAAAAAGAGCTGCAGGCAGAGCACAAGAAGCAAGCTGAGGAGAAGCTGGCTTTGCTAAATGAGGCTAAAAAAAGGGAAATTAACAAAATCAAGAATTTTTTCGATTCTGTAAAGACTAACAATCCCCGCACTGAAATCTTTGTTGACATTGCCAATGAATACGAGCATTTAGATATCCCATTACTGCAACGTATAAGTCCGGTTGATACTTTGTTAAGAATAGAATTACAGAACCGCGGAATTGACATTCCTTATAACTACAAAATATCCCTAGCCAATACTGATTCCGTTATTTTCTCGCAGGTATCTGCCAAGGATGGCTCTTTACTATCTGAAAACACCTACAGCATTGCCTTATTTCCTAAAGAGGTAGTTAATCAATCTGGTATGCTTACTGTAGATTTCCCTACCAGAAATGCTTATATGTTTCAGAATATGCACTCTGTGCTGCTGTCTTCGATCGGCTTGTTGATCATCCTGATCAGTTGTTTCGGCTATACAATTTACATCATCTTTCGCCAGAAGAAGATTTCTGAGATTAAAACCGACTTCATTAACAACATGACTCATGAGTTTAAAACTCCGGTTGCCACTATCATGATTGCCAGTGAAGCCCTTAAAGATCCAGAAGTAACCGAAGATAAGGCAAGGATTAACCGCCTGGCGGGAATTATCTACGACGAAAACGTCCGCCTTGGAAACCATATTGAGCGGGTTCTCAACATTGCCAAGATTGACAAAGGTGATTTAAGATTGAATTTCAAGCCGGTTGAAATGAATGATTTGATTGGAGCGATTGCCGATAGCATGATGCTGCAATTCCAAAAAAAGGGCGCCAAGGTTAATCTTGCTTTAAATGCCAAAGTAGCTTCAGTTATGGGAGATGAGCTACACCTGAGCAATATTATTTTTAATCTGATTGACAACGCATTAAAGTACAGTAAAGAAGATCCGGAGATTACCCTAAGTACACACAATAGCGGCAAAAACCTTGTTATCAGAGTAAAGGATAATGGCATCGGGATGAATAAGGACCAGCTTTCGAAAATTTTCGAGCAGTTCTATCGTATCCCGACCGGAAACCTGCACGATGTTAAAGGCTTTGGTTTAGGCTTAAGCTATGTAGATAACATTGTAAAACGGCACCATGGCAACATTCGCGTAAAAAGCGAAAAAGGACAAGGTTCTGAATTTGAAATTATTTTCCCAACCCAAGAAACTGAAAATTAAAATGCCAGCAACATCTAATAGCACGGATACAAATAAAAGCCAGAAAATTTTGTTGGTTGAAGATGACCCAAATCTTGGCATACTTTTACAGGATTACCTTCAGCTTAAAGGGAAATATGATGTAGTACTTGCCCGTGATGGCGACGAAGGTTCACTCCTTTTCTCGAAAGATAAATACGATTTATGCATCCTGGATGTGATGATGCCTAAAAAGGATGGCTTTACCCTTGGCAAAGAAATCAGAAAGGTAAACCCGGTTGTTCCTATCATTTTTGCTACTGCAAAAACAATGATTGAGGACAAAGCGGAAGCTTTTACACTTGGGGGAGATGACTATATTACCAAGCCCTTTCGTATAGAAGAGTTGCTTCTACGAATAAATGCCCTTTTAAAACGCGTTGCCAATCAGGAGAAAACAGAGACTGAAGAACAGCCTGACAAATTTGAAATAGGCGATTACCAGTTTGATTATGTTACTCAAATTATCCGCAAAGATGATGTGCAGCAAAAAGTTTCAACTAAAGAAGCGGAGTTGTTGCGCTTGCTTTGCCTGAAAAAAAATAATGTTCTTACCCGGGAGGAGGCTCTGCTAAACATCTGGCACGATGACAATTACTTTAACGGCCGCAGCATGGATGTTTTTTTAAGCAAGCTGCGGAAGTACCTGAAAGACGACCCTCGGGTTGAAATTATCAACGTACATGGCAAGGGCTACAAGCTTATTGTGAATTAAACCTGACGATTATCCCGGGTTTTTTTATCTAATTTGCCACCGCAAAAGAATGATTAAGAAACGTTCGATACGGATAGCCATTTCATTATTCCTGCTGATATGTTTTTCGGCAGTAGCTATTCCTGTTGACCTTTTTCATAATCATGCAGAGGAAGAGGTTGTTTGCAGTGACTATAGCAGCCATGGCAACTGCCAGCACAAACTTCACCTTTCTAAAAAAGCTTCTTACTGCTTTGCTTGTGCGATACATTTTGACAAGACATTTGTCGGCTCGTCTCTGTCAGGGCAGGTAAGCAACCTTCCGGTTTCAAAACTCTTCACCGAATATAAGGCCACAGCTATTGTTTTCGAACGGCTGTTTACTTTCCTCCGCGGGCCTCCATCGTTATAAATCCTTAATATTTTTATTATTTAATAGCATATCCATCGCTTTGCGAAATGTTTATGCCTTTACGCTATTGCATTTTTTGCTAGCCAACACACACATCAACTTATTATATGCCTGGCTTAGTTTTTAGGCTGGTGCATTGTTTAATCACAATACAATGGGATTTCTAACATCACTAGTAAGCATATTATTGCTTATCAACATAAATTCATTTGCATCTGTATTATCTATCAACGGAAAGATTACTGATGCAAAAACTCAAAGCCCTTTAGTTGGGGCAACTGTTTCTATACCCGATTTACACGTTTCGGTCCCCTCAAATAAATATGGCGAATACAGCTTTGCCGGCATTCCGGTTAAAGGCCTTTTTTTAATAGAAATCAGATATATCGGCTATAAAACAATCACCCAAATGGTTGACCTTTCAAGCACATCTCCGATGAATTTCGAAATGGAGCCAAGTGTTATTGAGGTACATGAAGTTGTTGTTACTGGTACAATTTCTGGCACCGATAATAAAACCAATAGTACCTCGGTTACTTCTATCAACAAGGCTGATATGCTGAGCCGCCCTTCAAATAATATCATCGATGCAATTTCATCTGTTCCGGGAGTGTCACAAGTTACCACCGGGGCGGCAGTTTCTAAGCCTGTAATCCGCGGATTAAGCTATAACCGGGTTATCACTTTATCTGACGGCGTAAAACAGGAAGGACAACAATGGGGCGATGAACACGGTATTGAAATTGACCAGTATAAAGCTGATCGTGTTGAAGTTTTAAGGGGTGCTGCCAGCTTGCAATATGGTTCTGATGCGATGGGTGGAGTGATTAATATTCTCGACCCTTTTTCTCCGGCCATGGGCAACATTAATGGTGAAATATTAACTAATTATGCTACAAACAATGGGCTTAGTGGTACATCAGCTATGCTACAAGGCAATACTAAGGGCTTTGTTTGGCGAGGAAGAGGCACTTATAAAAACGCCTATGGATACAACACACCGGACGGGCGTATCCCTAACACCGGATTTAAAGAAACAGATTTAAGCGCTTTGGTGGGTTTGAATAAATCCTGGGGATATACGCATTTAGACCTTTCTAGCTTTAGGACAAAGCTCGGACTGCCCGATTTTGAGCGCAACGCAGATGGACAGTTTGCAGATGAGGATGGCAATATTTTCAGCTCAGAACAGCTAAAAAGCCGCGATTTGATGCTTCCTTTCCAGGATGTTAGGCATTATAAGGCGGCATTGAACAGCCAGTTCTTTTTCAATAAAAGTAAATTACGCACAACGTTTGCTTATCAAAACAATCAAAGGAGAGAGCTTGAAGAGAGCTTTACAGAGCCATCGCTTTTCTTTGATTTGAAGACCTACAGCTATGATGCTAAGTACTATTTTCAGGAAAAGAATGGCTGGGCTCCAGCGATTGGAGTTTCGGGCGCTTTCCAAAAAAGTGTAAATAAGGCTGAGGAATTACTTGTGCCGGATTATGACAATCGTGATTTAGGTGGTTTTGCCTACATTAAGAAAACATGGACAAACAGCACCATAAACGCCGGGTTGCGCTTCGATTCAAGGCATGTTTCGGGCATACAAATGGAAGAAGAGGGAGAGCCTAAGTTCTCTGATTTTTCTAAATCATTCTCAAACTTTAGTGGTGCTATCGGTTTTACCCATAACATTACTTCGAACCTCGATTTTAAGTTGAATGTAGGAAGCGCTTTCAGGGCGCCTAATATTGCAGAGCTAAGCTCAGAGGGTGTACACGAAGGAACCCGCCGTTATGAAATTGGCAACCCTAATCTTAAAGCAGAACAGAGCTTAAATTCTGATGCTGCATTGGAGCTTCACACCGATAAAATTGATGCCCACTTAAACATCTTCAATAACTACATTAACAATTACATTTTTGCCAGCCAGCTAAACGGTGAAACCATTGAGGCGCAGAATGATATCTATCGCGTTTACCGTTATGTTCAGGACAATGCTAACTTGTATGGTTTTGAGGCGGGCTTAACGTTGCATCCTGTTTCTTTAATACATTTTGAGAACGACTTTTCGCTAACTCGCGGAAGAAATCTGGCTACAGACACATGGCTCCCTTTTATTCCAGCACCTTTGCTAAAGAACCAACTTAGGTTCGAGCCAGAATTTAAATCATCAACTTTAAAGAACACCTGGTTTTCTGTAGGTATCGACAATTACTTCGAGCAAAACCTTTTCGACACAGACTTTGAAAGTAGCACTAAAGGTTACACTTTGCTGAACGCATCTGTTGGCACTACCTTAAAAATTAACAATCAGGCAATTAAACTCTACGTTACAGGTAACAACTTGTTAGACAAGGCGTATATTAATCACTTAAGCCGTTTAAAAATTGACGGAATTCTAAACCAGGGAAGAAATATTGTTTTCGGATTGTTTGTTCCGTTGGAATTTGTGAGGTAAGGAAGGAAACACAACAGGCTCTGGCATTAATATGCAGTTGCCGGAGCCTGTTTAAATTGATTATATTTGTTATTATGACTAGGCAAGCTATTATAGAGCGAACTATACAGGTTATTAATCAGCTTCCTGAAGATAAAGCTGAAGAAATTTCAGATTTTGCAGATTTTCTTATAAAGCGCTATGAGGAACATCGGCTCAATGCAGGAATTCAACAATTAACAAGTAACAGTCAAGCATTTGATTTCTTAAACGAGGAGGAGGATCTTTATTCTGAATCTGACTTAAAGGAAGTTTATAATGGCTAAGGGCGATATTGTACTCATTAATTTCCCATTCACAGATTTAAGCGGCAGCAAGTTGCGTCCGGCTGTTATATTGGCAGATACCACTCTTGATTTTACTGTATGCTTTATAACAACGCAAATCCAATGGCAAGAGTCGACTGATGTTCAATTGGTTCCCAACTCTACAAATTGCATAAAGAAACAATCTCTTATCCGAACTAATAAGATAGCAACATTAGATAAAAGTCTCGCAAAAGGTCTATTGGGAAAACTTACTCAGACTGAGTTGTCCGATTTAAACAGTAAACTTAAGATTTTATTTCAATTGCCCTGAGTTGTTTTTAAATGCTAAAAGCTGTAATGTCCATTTCCCTTCGGCTTTAGTCACTACACAGGCAAACAAATCTTCCCCATCATTACGACAGGGCCGCCCCCGGTCTCAATAGCCGAGCCGCAAATTGTTTCATTCGCAAGTAGCGCAAATAATATCGCTTCCTTAGCATCCGGGTTAACGCCTAAATCTGCGATATTTTTCACCTGCACGTTTGGCAGCAATTCTCTAATCTTCTCAATCAGATAAGAATTATGGGCCCCACCTCCACTTACATACATACTTAAATCATCGGGCAGTGATGCATCCTGAATTCCCTTTGCTATTCCCCTGGCTGTAAAGGCAGTAACCGTTGCTAACAAATCTTCCCCATTTAAATCTACTTTCGATGCGTTTATTGCCTCCTCAAGGTAAGTCAGATTAAACAATTCCGGACCAGTTGTCTTTGGTAAAGTCTGCTGAAAAAACGGATGTGAAATCAAAACGTTCAGTAAAGTGTCGTTGATGTTTCCTGTTCTGGCAATAGCACCATTTTCATCATATGGCTTGCCGAAGTACTTCTTTACAAGAGCATCAATCAAAGTATTTCCAGGGCCAACATCGGTGCATAAAACCTTCGCATTTACATCCTTTGATGGCAAAAATGTAAAATTTGAAATCCCTCCAATATTCAGCAGCAATCTGTTTTCAATTTTAGAAGAAAACAAAATACAATCCCCATAAAGAGCCAGAGGCGCCCCTTCCCCTCCCGCCGCTACATGTTTCTGCCGGAAATCGCTAAGGGTAACAATTCCGGTTTTTACAGCCAGATGGTCGCCATCGCCGATTTGAAGTGTAGCATTGGGATACCCTGCCAAACCATGCAATCGTTGTGGCACATGGTAAATTGTTTGTCCGTGGCTGGCAATGCAATCAATTTCTTCTACAGCAACTTGCCACTTTTTCAGGCAGGACAAAATCATATCGGCGTGAAGTTCTGCAATTAAGGCATTAAGCAATGTCAATTTTTCGAGATCAACCTGCTTTTTGGAAAAGATCGCCCTCACGTCGCTTTTAAAATCATCCTGATAAGGAATGGATTCAAATTGCATCAGTTCTACCCTACTAGCCGCCCCCCATCCGCTTATCCTGCAAAGGGCAATATCCAAGCCATCCAATGACGTTCCCGACATCAATCCGATAATCAGCCTGCTTTCCTTCTGATATAAACTGCTTAATCGTGATAGCTGCACATTCATGAAATAAAAGTAAGAATATCTGCCAAGCCCACTATTGTTTTCAGCCTGCATAAAGCTTAGATTTATTTTTATTTCCTCTCGGGATGAATGAACAACTAACTAATCGAAAAACCCGACTCTTGTCGCTAGATGCATTTCGTGGCTTTACCATTGCAGGAATGATATTGGTAAATAATCCCGGCGACTGGGGGAATATTTATACTCCTTTTGAACATGCCGACTGGAATGGCTGCACCTTTGCAGATTTGATTTTCCCTTTTTTTCTGTTTATTTCGGGTGTTTCCATAAGTTATGCGCTAGGCAGCAAACTCCGCGACAAATCATCCCATCACTCTCTTTTGTTAAAAATCACGAAGCGTTCTGCAATTCTGTTCGCGCTAGGAATAATTCTGGCTTTTATTCCATACATCTTTCAGAACCCTGCCGAAGCCTTACGAACAGTCAGGATTCCAGGCATTTTGCAACGAATTGCGCTGGTCTATTACGCTTCTGCTATTCTTTTCCTCAAAACCAACTGGAAAACACAGCTCAGCATTGGCATCCTATTGTTGCTTGCCTATTGGGTACTAATGTCTTTTGTGCCAGTGCCAGGCTTTGGGCCGGCAAATCTGGGAAAAGAAACAAACCTGGGCGCATGGCTCGACCGGCTTATTTTAACCGAGAACCATCTTTGGAAACTTTCGAAAACATGGGATCCCGAAGGAATTTTAGGTACTCTCCCATCTATTGCCACCGGAATTTCAGGCGTATTAACCGGCAATCTGCTTCGAATGAAAGGCATTAGCAATCAAACCAAAATCGGTGGCATGTTATTGTCGGGCCTGGCTTTATTCCTGGCAGGCCTTTTCTGGGGCAAAAGCTTCCCTATTAACAAAAGCTTATGGACAAGTTCTTACGTCCTATTTACCAGCGGACTAGCGCTGATTGCATTATGTGCCTTTTATCTCATCATTGATATAAGAGGGCACCGAGCCTGGGCTAAGCCATTTATTGTTTACGGGTCAAATGCCATAACAGCCTTTTTCACAACAACGCTGGCCGCAAAAATTTTTAATGTTGTACCTATGCATCTTGGAGATGGAACGAAAACAAATTTAAAAGGATGGATATATTCTTCATTTTACCAACCTTTTTTTTCGCCTCTCAACGCGTCTTTTGCCTTTGCATTAACTTTTGTTTTAGCATGGCTTATTATTTTATGGTGGATGTATAGTAAAAAAATCATTATTAAAGTATAATTTTCACCCTTAAAGGAAACAAAACCCCTACCTCATTATCGAATGACTATGAATATTTCCAAAACCAGAAATCTTATATCGGTTTCTTTATTGGCGGCTCTGCTTATTGGCTCCTGCAGCGTTAAAAAACCGGTAACAAGCACTGCCACGGCCAGCAAAGCTGAAACTTCTGCCGAATCGGATGTTTTACCATTGGATACAGCGATACTTACCGGCAAACTTGCCAACGGATTTACATATTACATCCGCAGAAATACTGAACCCAAGAACCGGGCGCAGCTGTACCTGGCAGTAAAAGTAGGCTCGGTACTCGAAAACGACGATCAACAGGGGCTTGCACATTTTATGGAGCACATGGGCTTTAATGGCACAAAAAACTTTCCTAAAAATGAGTTGGTAAATTATCTGCAGAAATCGGGGATCCGCTTCGGCGCCGATTTGAACGCCTACACCAGTTTCGATCAAACTGTTTATCAGCTTCCGGTACCTACTGATGATAGCCTGTTATTTAAAAACACGCTGCAAATTATGCGTGATTGGGCACAGGACGCTTCTCTAGACCCTGCAGAAATTGAAAAAGAAAGAGGTGTTGTTCTGGAGGAAAAACGCTTGGGCAAGGGCGCACAAGAGCGCATGCAAAACAAATACCTCCCGATGATTTTGAATAACTCGCGTTATTCTAACCGCCTGCCTATCGGAACGGAAGACGTACTTAAAAACTTCAAACCAGAAACTATTCGCCAGTTTTATCAAGATTGGTACCGCCCGGATCTGGAAGCCCTTATTGTGGTTGGCGATATCGACGTTAAAAAGGTAGAAGCCATGGTTAAGGAAAAATTCTCTGACCTTAAAATGCCGGCTACCCCACGAGAGCGCACCGAGTATAAAATTCCGTTACTAAATAAAAATCAGTTCATTTCGGTTACTGATGCAGAAATGCCTTACACTGTTGCCCAGGTTCTAATCAAACATCAAGGCAGCAAATTCAAAACAAAAACGGATATGCGTAATAACATTATCCGTTCTTTATATAACCAAATGCTAAGCTCCCGCTTTAGCGAACTGCAGAAACAAGCCAACCCTCCATTTTTACAAGGAGGCAGCAGTATCAGCGATTTCCTCGCAGGGCTGGATGTAGCATCGTCTGTTGTTGTAGCAAAACCCGGTGCCGGCGAATTTGAAAAAGGATTTAAAGCTGTTTTTACAGAAACAGAAAGAGTTAAGAGATTTGGCTTTACCCAAAGTGAGTTAGATAGGGCTAAGCAATCTTACTTAACTTCGATGGAAGCGGCATTCAAAGAGAAAGATAAAACCAACTCTCAAACCCTTGTTCAAGAATACGTTCGATTATTTTTAGAAGAAGAGGCGAGTCCGGGCATCGATTATGAATATAATTTTGCAAAAGAAAAAACTCCCGGGATTTCATTGGAAGAGGTAAATGCCCTTGCCAAGCAATATCTCACCGAGGTAAACCGCGATGTGTTGATTATGGCGCCCGAAAAAGAGGCGGCAAACTTGCCGAATGAGGCCACAGTAAATTCCTGGATTCAACAAGTGCAGCAATCTAATATTACGCCCTATGTGGATGATGTATCAGACAAGCCGCTAATCAGTTCCACCGAAAAGAAAGCTCCAGGCCGCATCGTTAGCGAGAAAAACATTGAAGTAATTGGCGTAACAGAGCTGACCTTGAGTAATGGCGTCCGGGTAATTTTAAAGCCAACCGATTTCAAAAATGATGAGATCCGATTTGGTGCATTTAGCCCAGGAGGAACTTCCCTTTATAGCGACACTGATTTTCAGTCAGCAGCAAACGCATCTTCTATTATTTCGAGAAGTGGAGTTGGCGAATTCAATTCTATTCAACTTCCAAAGCGGCTAACAGGCAAACGAGTATCTGTTACACCTTATATCGGCGAAAGATCTGAAGGAATTTCTGGCTTTGCCGCACCAAAAGACTTGGAAACCGCATTACAGTTAACTTATCTGTACTTCACACAGCCTCGCAAAGACACCGAAATTTTTCAGTCCATTATAACCCAGCAAAAAGGAGTAGTAGCCAACAGGAGCTCTGAACCAAACAATGTTTTTGCGGATACAATTGCAGCTGTGTTAGGCAGGTATAATATCCGCCGTACCGGACCGAGCATTGCTAAAATCGAGCAAATAAACTTAGACAAAGCCTTCAATATCTACCAAGACCGCTTTGCTGATGCCAGCGACTTTACGTTCACCTTTGTGGGCAGCTTTAAAAACGAGGAAATCAAACCTCTGATCATTCAATACTTAGCAACGCTACCGTCCAAACAGCGTAAAGAACAAGCGAAAGATTTGGGTATATACTCTCCTGCAGGCAAAATCAATAAAACAGTTTACAAAGGCAAAGAAGATAAAGCCAGCGTTAGAATGATCCTTAGCGGCGATTACGTTTACAGCGAAGACACAAACAACCAACTCGACGCCCTGGCGGAGGTGCTTCAAATTAAACTAATTGAACGCCTGCGCGAAGAAGAAAGCGGGGTATATAGCCCGGGCGCATTTGTGAGCTATTCTAAATATCCACGAAACCGGTATTCGTTTACCATTGCATTCGGCTGTGCGCCTCAAAACATTGATAAATTGGTTGCCGCTACGCAGGATGAAATCAATAAGATCAAGAAAAATGGAGCACAAGCCGCAGATATCGAAAAATTTGTAGCAGAGGAAAAACGCAACACAGAAATCCAGTTAAAAGACAATGGTTTCTGGTCAGGATACCTAAGTTCTAAATATCAGAATAACGAAGACCCTAAAGACGTTTTGCACTATGTGGATTCTCTAAAGAAGATTACGCCCGAAAGCCTAAAGGCCGCAGCAAATAAATATTTAAGTGGCAACAACTTCATAAAATTTGTACTGCTTCCGGAAAAGAAATAAAGAGAAAATTCAAACAAAACGCCTCGCAGAAATGTGGGGCGTTTGTTTGAATAGTATGCCTCAAGTACAATAGCCGCTTTAAACCCATACTTCCACGTAGCACGCCCCAATGCTATTAGGTTAAGAGCGGAAGGTGCTGGTGGGGACACCAACCACTTAACTTAATAGCATGGAGCCCGCCCCAAGAAGGCAGCGTGTTTATACTATATATCAATTCGCGCTACACTTCATTTGAACTTAAAAACTCCCAATAATTATCACTGTTAATTATTCGGGTAATTTCTGGATTATATTTTTCTAAGAACGCAGATGGAAATTTCACTTTTACTTTTGGATTCCATTTAATTTCAAATACGGTTATTTTTCCATCCTGTTCTTCAATATAATCTATTTCTGCCCTCGCGGTATTCCGCCAGAAATAAGTATTGCCATAAAAGCCAGAGTAAGCTAAATTCTTTTTGCGTTCGCTGATGATAAAATTTTCCCATAGCGCCCCAATATCATTTCGCTGTGTTATAGGGGCAAAATTATTTACAATGGTATTTCTTACGCCATTATCATAAAAATAGATCTTTCGGGACGTGCTAATTTCGTTGCGCAGATTTCTTGCAAAAGGATTTAAACGAAATATCACAAAAGCCTTTTCCAGCAAGTCTATATACGAAATCACAGTTGCTTTATCTATTCCTGCAATCTGTGAAAGTTCATTGTAAGAAACTTCATTTCCTACCTGCCAAGCAAGTGCCTGCAATAATTTCAATAATGCATCTGGGCGACGTATACCCCCAGATTCTAAAATATCCTTATACAAATAGCTTCCTGCAAGATTGGTAAGGGTTTCTTTTGCATTCAGCGGATTGGTGATAACATCCGGATACATCCCTGTAATTAAGAATTCTTCTAACCTGGGTTGAATTTTCGCAAATGAGTAATGTTCCTTTAACTCGCTCCATGATAAAGGGTATAACCTATATTCCCATTTACGCCCGGTAAGTGGTTCGTTAATTTTGCTGGCAATCTCTAAAGCAGAAGATCCCGAAATAAAAAGCTGCACGTCTTTCTTTGCATCTATGATCATTTTTGCACTAAGCCCTATATTTTCAAGCCGCTGAGCCTCATCAAATACAACGACTTTATAATTGCCTATATAGTTATTTATAAAAGCCAAAGTAGGATTAGTCCAAGCCAACCGAACAGCCGGATCATCGCCATTGATATAAAGATAATCTCCGTTTAAAGAAGCTGCAATCCTGGAGATCAAAGTGGTTTTACCCACTTGCCTAGGCCCTAGAACTACAATAGCCTTTTTATAATCTACCTTAGCTTCTAATGCGCCTTGTAATGCCCGTTTAATCATATTCAGAGATCATATTCCCCAAATATACAAATATTCAGAGATCATATTCCCCAAATATGTCAAGATTTGGGGAATAGAGTTATGCTCTATTTTTCACTTATCATTGATTTAACATCTTCTTGTTAGCCGTATAAAATCCCCGACGAATAATACTTCTATTAGCTATAAATTAGCGGCTACAAATCATGGACATTATACAGCAAACAGAAACTTTTGTTAAAACCACTTTACACGGAGCAGAGGGCGGGCACGACTGGTGGCATATTTACAGGGTTTGGCAAACGGCCAAAAATATCGCCGCAGAAGAAAACGCCAATCTTTTAGTTGTTGAACTAGCATCCTTATTGCATGACATAGCTGATTCAAAGTTTAACAACGGGGATGAAGAAGTAGGGCCGGCCAAAGCTGCAAAATTTTTAAGCAGCATTGGAGTTGCTGAGGATAACATTTTGCACGTTCAGCAGATCATACGAAATATGTCCTTTAAGGCAAGCCTTGGTGAAGTCTGTTTCCACTCTAAAGAGCTGGCAGTAGTTCAGGATGCTGACAGACTCGACGCCATTGGAGCCATCGGAATTGCCCGGGCATTTAGCTACGGCGGATTTAAGCAAAGAGAGTTTTACAATCCAAGTATTCCGCCGAATTTAAACATGAGCAAAGAAGAATACAAAAACAGCTCTACCCCTACCATCAATCACTTTTATGAAAAGCTTCTTTTGTTAAAAGATAAAATGAATACTGCTGCAGGGAAAAAAATTGCCGAGCAAAGGCATCAGTTTATGGAGTTATACCTGGAGCAATTTTATGCAGAATGGAACGGCCAAATTTGAGTTAAACTATGCGTATCTCAAAAGCAAGATAAGAACAAAGTACACAAGCATAGCGAAGCCACTTGTTAATGTCATGCGGCTCATGTTTTTAAAATCTGCATTGCGTTTATCCTTTAGAACTTTTAAAAACCAGCCGAGGAAAACAAGCATAACTGGTGCCACAAAAATCAAAAACAACCAAAAGTTTTGTGGCTGTTTAACAAGCATCCAGTAGCGAAACATTAAAAAAACAGAAAGGGCAAACAAAAGTCCGGGAAAAATAAATGAGCCCTTAACGCCGAGCAAAAGGCTAAGCGTTTTATCTCCCCTTTTCCGGTCTTCATCATGCTGATACACTTGTGTTAAAGGATAAGATGCGCCAATTAAACAGGAGCAGATAATTCCTGCAATCAAAAATCCATCGGCGTTAACTTGAAACATACTTTGCCCCGCTAGGGCAGCGTAAGTAGTCCAATAAACAAAAGCTCCCTGAAAGATAAAAACCACCAAAAAACTAATTATTGGATATTTCTTTAAGCGGATGGTCGGATGGCTATACATTTTAGATAAAAGCCCGTAAATGAGAGTCGCCATTGCGAACTCCAGGCTCACAAAAAGCCCAATAATAAAGCCAATGGCATCGAACATAAGGGAAAACCAATACAAGCTTTTATCAACCTGAGGGGGCTTCTCCAACAGCGCAATACTCCCTTCATCTTTATCAAAATAACTGTTATAGCCATTGCTTGCCGGATAAACGAATAAATGCCAGGCAACAAATATTACAACGGCGTTTAGGAATGTAAAATGAGGCACCTGGCTTAGGGCAAAAACATACACCGGCAACAAAAAGAAGGAGAAGAAAAAGCGCATGTGCAATAAGGCAGATTTTGTAGGTAGAAGATGCATGGAACAAAAACCTTAGCGGGTAAAAATCGTTCTTAAATTTATAAAAAATTTATATGGGCAGCATCATCACCGCTATTGGCACCGCCAATCCCGATCACCGTTTCCCTCAGCAAAAAATTTTAGAGTTCATGATTGATGCCCACCAGCTAAATGAGAGAGATGCTGCAAGGCTGGCAAAGCTTTATGATAACTCAGGAATTGAATATCGACATTCTGCCATACCAGACTTCGGAGTGCCACGTGGAACTTACTCATTCTTTGGCAATTACATAAATTTAGAGCCGTTTCCGAGCACCAAAAAACGAAGCGCTTTTTATGAAGAAACCGCCCGGACCGTCGCTATAAAAGCGGCAAAAACACTCCTGTCTCAAAATAAAACAGAGGCTACATCTATTACACATTTAATCACAGTTAGCTGTACCGGTTTGTATGCTCCAGGCATTGACATCGACCTAATTCTAGCTCTCAACCTCAACACCGAAGTGGAACGAACGGGCATTAATTTCATGGGTTGCTATGGCGCATTCAATGCTTTAAAGGTAGCCGATTACATTTGTAAATCAGACAAATATGCCAAAGTTCTGATAGTTGATGTAGAACTTTGCACTTTACACTTTCAGCGGGAAAACACTGTAGAAAACTGGGTGGCAAACTCACTATTTGCTGACGGCGCAGCAGCAGTGCTGATCGAATCCAGCCATTCAGCAAAATCAGGCTTCCATCTAAAAACATTCTACAATACGCTTGCCACCGAAGCTAAAGACGAAATGGCATGGAGAATTGGAGACACCGGTTTTGAAATGCGGCTTTCATCGCAGATTGCGAAAAATATTGGAAAGAAAATAAATGAAGTGACTTCAAAGCTTACCAGCAAAGCCGGATTATCAAGAAACACCATCAGCCAGATCGCCATTCATCCCGGAGGAAGAAAAATCTTAGAGGTTTGCGAAGAAATGCTGGAATTGCCTGAAGAAGCCCTCGATTACTCTTATGATGTATTAAGGCAATTTGGGAACATGTCATCTGTTACCATCTTATTCATTTTACAGAAGCTATTATCATCTGTAAATCAAGGGGAAAAGATTATGAGCTTCGCCTTCGGCCCAGGGCTCACTGTGGAAAGTATGATCTTAGAAGCAATTTGAATATGACCGACTTTACCCAACGCAGCACTCAAGCTGAAATGATGGACGATTTTTCCCTGGGACATGAAACCATCGACCCAATAATGGACGAGCTCGAAGTCATCAACAAGCTCCTGGGTGGCTATAATGTATTTTACAACGCATTCAAAAAAATCAAGATCCAAAATGGCACAACGATAAGCGACTGGGGTTGTGGAGGCGGCGACTCCCTCAGAGTACTGGCAAACTGGGGTAGAAAACAGGGCCTGAGAATAAATCTGGTAGGCGTGGATGCAACAGAATCTGCTATAGAATATGCTCGGAAAAAATCAGAAGGCTATCCTGAAATACGGTACATTCATGCGGATGTACTTTCTACACAATTACATGACAACCAATTTGATATAGTTATTTCGAGCCTTTTTACCCATCATTTTGATGATGTAAGCTGGATTGAGCTCATACAAAAAATGTTGCAGTGTAGCAGTCAGGCAGTTATCGTAAACGACCTCCATCGACATTGGTTTGCATACCATTCCATCGGGCTCTTGACGCAGACATTTTCCAACTCTGAGATGGTTAAGCACGACTCAAAATTATCCGTATTGAAAGGCTTTAGAAAAAAAGACCTTCAAACTATGCTTAGCAAAGCCGATATTAAAAATTACAGCCTACAATGGATGTGGGCCTTTCGTTGGCAACTGATCATTTACAAATAAATAATCCCGATGGCACAAAATCCTATCTGCAAAACTTCTAAACGATCTGTCGTTATTGTAGGAGGAGGCTTAGCGGGGTTAATTAGCGCCACTCTGCTTAACAGAGCCGGATTCGAAGTTACCATAGTCGAAAAAAAGTGCTACCCTTTTCATCGGGTCTGTGGCGAATATATCTCCAATGAAGTCTTACCGTTCTTTAAAACACTTGGTATTAACATTTTAAGCCTTGAACCATCCAACATAACCCGGTTAAGAATTAGCTCCGTTTCCGGTAAAGCGTTTGACTCCACCCTTGACTTAGGTGGTTTCGGAATTAGTCGTTACAGCCTGGATGGCGTGCTTTACCAAAAAGCGTCCGCCGAAGGAGTGAACTTTGTTTTTGCTAAAGCCACTCAAATAGAATTTGCAGAAGGTTGCTTCACAGTCGATTTATCAAACAATCAGCACTTTGCTGCAGACTATCTTATTGGCGCTTATGGCAAGCGCTCAAACCTTGATAAAAACCGTGATTTCTTCTATCAGCGAAGTCCTTACATTGGTGTCAAATATCATATAGCCACTGATTTTCCGGTCGATTTAGTCCAGTTGGATAATTTTGAAGGTGGTTATTGTGGCACCGTAAAAATTGAGGGAAACAAGTACAATCTTTGCTATCTATCTAAAAATGAGCACTTAAAAGCCCTCGGCAGTATTGAGGCTCTGGAACAGGAAATCCTATACAAAAACCCCAACTTGAATAACATCTTCCGCAATTGCGATTTTCTAAATCCAAAGCCAGAAGTAATTAACGAAATCTCCTTCAGCCCCAAGCCTTTAATAGAAAAGCACATTCTTTTTTGTGGCGACGCGGCCGGAATGATCAGCCCCCTTTGCGGCAATGGCATGGCAATGGCAATCCACTCAGGAAAGATCCTCGCCGACGCAATTGTTGAATTCCAAAATGCTCCACGAGAAACCTTGGAGGCGGCGTACATTTATCGGTGGAAACAGCTTTTTCAAAGGCGACTACTAGCTGGCCGAATCACTCAAAAACTGTTTGGATCCAAGCTAATTTCAGAAATTGCCATCGCCGGCTTATCCAATATTAAGCCTGTATCAAATTTTATCATGAAACAAACACATGGAGTTCCTTTTTAGTATCATTGCATAATATGAAACTTCGTGTATTAGTTTTTATAAATGCCTTTGTAGTAGCGCTTTCACTCGCTTTAGTTAATTACTACTTCCAACATAATTTAACCGACCTTTTTTTAACATTCTTTATCACCCTGGGCATTTGCTTCATTGTTTTTTATTACCTGATAGAACGCTATGTCTACAGTAAGATTAAACTGATTTACAAGCTAATACACAATCTGAAACTCGGAAAAGACTTGAAAGACGCTTTAGGCGAATATGTAAGTAATGATCCGATTAACGATGTAGAACACGAGGTAAAAGAATGGGCGAGCGTTAAAAAAATCGAGATTGAAGCACTGAAACAACAGGAGCAATTTAGAAGAGAATTCCTCGGAAACATCTCTCATGAACTTAAAACGCCCCTCTTTGCTATCCAGGGGTATATTGAAGCTCTATTAGAAGATGACGGATTGGAAGACCCCGACCAGGCTATCCATTTCTTAAGGAAGGCAGAACGAAATGTCGACAGGCTGAGCTACCTGATTAAAGATATTGATGTGATCTCAAAACTTGAGAGTGGCGAAGTGCCTATTAACTTTGAGAAATTTGATTTGGCAGTGCTCATAAATGAAGTAATTGAGCAAATGGAAGGTAAAGCTCAAAAGCATAAAATTTCACTAGTTTTTAAAGACAAATACGATTCGCCTACCTGGGTGAATGCCGATAGGGATAAAATTTGCCAGGTGTTGGTCAATCTGGTGGATAACTCAATTAAATACGGCAAAGAATATGGCACTACATCATTGAAAATGTTCGAACTCCATGACCAAATTTTGGTTGAAGTTACCGATGATGGCATCGGAATAGAAGAGAAATGCCTTCCTCGCTTGTTTGAAAGATTTTTCCGCACCGATAAAAGCCGCTCAAGGCAGATCGGGGGCTCGGGGCTCGGCCTTGCAATTGTAAAACACATTTTGGAAGCACACCAACAAACCATAACTGTAAGAAGCACAGAAGGCTTAGGTACAACCTTCGCTTTCACTCTCGAAAAAGCCAAGCAGAATTTTATTCCGGTTTAGCATCAGTGTTAACATTAACTTAACATTGCTGTAATATCTTTGTAACAATTTTTTAATACAACATGGGCTTAAACGGCATATTCCAATACTTCGTTCCGAAGGATCGCAAATTTTTTCCACTTTTTGAACAGGCTAGTGCTAACGTGATAAAGTTAGGGGAAGCATTAATTGACTTTGTTAATACCAACGATGAAAACCACAGGAAAGAGGTTGGTAAATTAATCGAAGACCTTGAGCATCGTGGCGACGAGATTACCCACCAGATTTTCCTTGAACTTGGGAAAAACTTTATCACTCCTTTCGACCGTGAAGATATTCATGCTTTAGCATCCGCTATTGATGATATTGCCGACTTTATCCATGGTTCTGCCAGCAGAATGATGCTATACAAAGTCAATGAAATGACTCCACCGATCAAAAAATTGGCAGAACTTATCTTACAAGGCTGTCAAGACGTACACAAGGCCGTAGGCGAGTTAAAAAATCTTAAAAACATCCGTCTGATTACCGATTCCTGCGTCAGAATTAACAGCATGGAAAATCAGGCTGATTATATTTTCGACCGGGCTGTAGGTGAATTATTTGAGCATGAGAAAGATGCAATTGCTCTGATTAAATACAAAGAAGTTCTTTCTGCACTCGAAACAGCAACCGACAAGTGCGAAGATGTTGCTAATGTGATGGAGTCTATTCTTGTTAAGAACGCATAAAGAATAAACAAATGGTTACTACTCTATTAGTAGTTGTTGTTATCATGGCAATTGCGTTCGATTACATCAACGGATTTCATGATGCTGCAAACTCAATAGCAACTATCGTTTCAACAAAAGTACTATCTCCCTTTCAGGCGGTGTTATGGGCAGCAATCTTCAACTTTGCAGCCTACTTTTATTTCGACGACCATAAAGTTGCCAACACAATTGCCAAAACGGTACTTGAACAATACATCACCCTCCATGTGATACTAGCAGGCTTAACCGCAGCCATTGCATGGAACTTATTGACCTGGTATTATGGTATTCCTTCCAGTTCTTCTCACACCTTAATTGGTGGTTTTGCTGGCGCAGGTATGGCAAAAGCGCTCACCCTGGGCGACAATGCATTTCAAGCTATCAATTTAGGAAAGATTCTAACAACTGTATCCTTCATCGTCTTGGCGCCAATTATCGGTATGATAATCTCTGTAATTATTACCCTTGTAATTATAAACGTGTGTCGGCACGCTAAACCAGCTACGGCAGAAAAATGGTTTAAAAGATTACAGCTCCTGTCATCAGCCGCGTTAAGTTTCACTCACGGAGGAAACGATGCGCAAAAAGTAATGGGTATTATCTATGTATCGATGGTGGCCTCTAACGTAATTGGTAGCAGCGATCCAATGCCAGGCTGGGTGCCCTTGGTTTGCTACGGCGCAATTGCCTTAGGAACCATGAGTGGTGGCTGGAAAATTGTTAAAACCATGGGTTCCAGAATTACAAAAGTTACCGCCCTTGAAGGGGTAGGTGCAGAGGCTGCAGGTGCCGTTACCCTGGGCATCACCGAACATTTTGGTATTCCGGTTTCAACTACCCATACTATCACAGGTTCAATTATCGGTGTTGGATTAACAAAACGAGTTTCTGCCGTAAGGTGGGGCGTTACCATTAACCTTATATGGGCCTGGATTTTAACGATCCCTGTATCTGCAACATTAGCAGCGATCTTATACTTCCTGCTTGATTTTTTTAATTAGAATCTTTTTGCACTAATATTTAAACCCCGCTTTATTAGAATAGAGCGGGGTTTTCCGTTTGTTGGCAAGCCTACCTGAAAAGATTTGAAATTGATGCCGTTTAGGTTTTACTTTGTATACAGGAAATCGAACCTATATGGACTTCAAATTATTGCTATTAACACTAGCTGTGGCGTTAGCGAACTGCACAAATCCTAAAAACAAGAATAGCCTTTCAGCCAAACTAAAACATCAAAAATTTGTCATTGATAGCTTAACCACATCAACGAATCTGTTATTATTTGTAAAACCAACGGATAAGAAGGATTTGATGCAATTAAAGAACGGCGAACACTATCCGGGCAAAATTGAAGCGGCTTACAACATTTTGAAAAACCCAGAAGGAAAGGTCATTTATATAGCAGAAATACCTTTTAGCCCTAAAGACGACTGGTTTATCGCTTACAAGAGCTATTTTAATGAAAATGGAAAACTATTCGCTTTTCAGCGCCTGAACAACTTCTTCCATAGCGAGTGCACCAAAGGAGCGGCGCTTGAAAGCCTGACCAGATTTTATAATGACGATTTTACCGTTGCTGATTCAAGTTATACTTTAACTGATTCGAACAAGAAAGAGTTGGACAAAGAAAGCTGTAAGTTTCCTTATAGTTTTCCGTACACCGTTGCTAAGACCTTAGAAGAATATCGGAAGATACATCAAACAGAAGCATTTTGATACAAAATTGCCCGACCAGATTAATAAGCCGGGCAGTTTTAACCGTTACACTTCGCCCCTGGCGCTTTTCTTAATATGCTTTAACACCTTTGCTTCAAGGTGGAAAATAATCTCTTCGGCTACATTGGTAATATGGTCACCCACCCGCTCCAGCTTACGGATAACGGTAAGCAGGTACAATGCCTGATAGACATTCTCCGGGCGCTTATTAATGTATAAAGCAATATTATCTGTAGAGGCCTTATTGATTTCATCCAGGATCATATCCTGTTTAAATACGGTGCGTGCCAGCTTCGCGTTATTTTGCTCGTAAGCCGTGGTTACCGAGTGAAGCATTTCCTTCACTGTAGATGCCATTTCAGCAAAACGACAATCGTTAAGTAACTCATCATCAAAGCACTTACCGGACTGCAGTATGTATTTGGCGATACCCTCGGCGCTATCTCCAATACGTTCAAAGTTTGTGTTGATCTTTAAGGTCGCGAACACAAAACGCATATCTGAAGCAAAAGGATTAAGCAACGCAAGAATATTTTCACAATCCTTATCCACAGAAAGCTCAAACGCATTAACTCGTTTCTCGTTAAAAATAACCTCGCGGGCAAGGTCAACATCCTCCTCTACTAATGCTCTAAGGCTCTTTTCAATCTGCGAAGTAACCAGATTGGCCATTTCAATCATTTCTTCGCGAAGGCGGTTTAACTCTTCTTCTAAATGAGTCATATCTAATTCTTTTATAATTATCCGAAACGGCCTGTAATATAATTCTGAGTTTGCTCCTTGTGAGGATTGGTAAACATAGTTACAGTTTGGTTATACTCAATCAGTTCACCCAAATAAAAGAAAGCCGTTTTATCACTTATACGGGCAGCCTGCTGCATATTATGCGTAACAATTACAATAGTGTATTTGCTCTTCAACTCGTAAATTAAGTCCTCGATTTTTGAGGTTGAAATTGGGTCGAGCGCAGAAGCTGGTTCGTCCATTAGAATTACCGAAGGCTCCACCGCCATCGCCCTTGCGATACATAAGCGTTGTTGCTGTCCCCCGGATAGAGATAATGCCGATTTCTTTAAATCGTCTTTAACCTCATCCCACAAAGCGGCTTGCTTTAATGAACGCTCCACTGTTTCATCCAAAATTTGTTTATCCCTAACCCCATTAATTTTTAATCCGTACACTACATTTTCATAAATGCTTTTAGGGAATGGATTAGGCTTTTGAAACACCATACCGATTTTCTTACGGTGCTCATCCACATCTATTTTACTTTTATAAACGTTCCTGCCATCAATTAAAATGTCGCCGGTAATCCTAACATGGTCAATCAGGTCGTTCATGCGGTTAAAGCAACGCAAAAAGGTTGACTTACCGCATCCCGAAGGGCCAATAAACGCTGTAACGGTATTGGCTTCAATACCCATACTGATATTTTTCAGCGCATGTTTCTCTCCGTAGTATAGATTAACGTTTCTTGCTTCCAGCTTCATTACTTCTTTAAAACTTAGTTCTTTTGTTGTATCTGTTTCTGATAATAACCGCAATTCCATTCATCATAAATGTAAAAGTTAATAATATAATGATAGCTGCTGCAGCATTGGTTACAAACCCGGCTTGTGGGCGGGTAACCCAATTAAATATTTGGATAGGCAGTACTGTAAATTCATCCATAGGGCTTTCTGGCACAAATGGCACATACACCAGCGCTCCAACCACAATTAATGGTGCAGTTTCACCAATTGCACGGGATATGGCTAAAATTAGCCCTGTCATAATACCACCAAAGGCCGAAGGCAGCACCACGTGCCAAACAGTTTGCCATTTAGTAGCACCAAGGCCATAGCTTGCCTCCCTCAAAGATGGCGGAACAGCCTTAATTGCCTCTCTGGTTGAAACAATAATCAAGGGTAAAATAAGCAATGAAAGCGTTAGGCTCCCTGCTAAAATGCTATTGCCTAAGCCGAGCAGCCTTCCAAATAACTCCAGCCCTAAAATCCCGTAGATAATAGAGGGTACACCAGCAAGGTTCGAAATATTAACCTCTATAAAGTTGTTAAAAAAATTCTTCTTTCCATACTCCTGCAGGTAGATGCCCGCGCCCATGCCAATGGGGAAAGAAATAAGTACTGTTAGCACCAGCACCCAAACCATTCCAAGAAGAGCTGTGTAAATTCCGGCACGTTCGGCACTTCTCGATGGAAGGTTACTTAAAAAGTCAAAATCAATACGCGAGAGCCCCTGGGAGAAAACCACATATAGCAACACAACCAGAACAATAAGCCCGACTGACGTACATGCAATTGCGAATCCTTTAAATATCAGATTCTTCAACTTATTTATCTGCGAATTACTCATACCTCTGCTGAAATTTTTTCTTGATCCAGAAACTGATATTATTTAAAACGAAGGTAAAGATGAATAAAGCCATCCCGGCAGAAAAGATAGTGCTATATTCAAGCGAGTTCCTTGGAACATCACCCATACTTACCTGAACAATGTAGGTAGTGATTGTTTCGATAGATGTTAAAGGGTTAAAAGTTAGCTTAGGTTCCTGCCCGGCAGCTACAGCAACAATCATTGTTTCGCCAATAGCCCTTGAGATCGCCAGAATCACCGATACGACAATTCCAGATGATGCAGCAGGGACCATCACCCTAAATGCCGTTTGCAGCTTAGTAGAGCCCATTCCGTAGGCAGCTTCACGCAAAGATTTTGGCACCGCCCTTAACGCATCTTCACTTAAAGACGAAATATATGGAATGATCATCACCCCCATAACCAACCCCGCAGATAAAGCATTGAAGCCAGATAAATTAGGAATAAACGATTGCAGGAGCGGAGTTACAAAAGTTAAAGCAAAGAATCCATAAACAACAGTTGGCACCGCAGCTAATATTTCAAGCACAGGCTTTACTATAGCCGTAAATTTTTGGTGTGCATATTCATTTAAAAAGATGGCAATTGTTAAACCCAAAGGCAAAGCCACAGAAATTGCAATGAGGGTAGTAAGCAGCGTACCGCAAACCAAGGGCAAAATTCCGAATTTTTTATTGGCAAAAAGCGGCGTCCATTCAGTTCCGGTAAAGAACTCAACGAATGAAACCTGCTTGAAAAAACCGATAGTTTCGGTAGCCAGGACAATAATTATCCCGAGCGTAGTAAAAACTGTAACAAGGCTACAGAAAATCAGAAAACCTTCTATAACTTTTTCTTTGATTTTTAGCATGGCATTTTCATGAGTAAGCTTCCCGCGACAGGCAGGAAGCTTAACACATTATAAATATATTTCTTATTGTTCAGCTTTTAACAAGTCGGCAATGTTTACACCTACTGCCTTTTTGCCATTTGTAAATACCGTACCGGTTTTCTTTGCTTCAAATCTTTTAAGTCCCAGCTCATAAGCCTCAGCCGGCAAAGGCACAGACCCGATTTCCTTGGAAAGGCTTGCAGCATTTTGCAAATAAAACTTAACAAAGGCCTTTACATCCTCTTTATCTGCCGAAGCCGCAGACACATAGATAAATACAGGGCGGGCCAAGGGCTGATAAGTCCCATCCGTAACGGTCTGTATGCTTGGAGAAATTGCACCTTTACCATTAGCATCGTTACCGTCGTTTATTGGAACTAGTTTTAGTTTGTCAGCATTATTTGCGTAATAGGCTAATCCAAAATATCCTAAAGCATTCTTGTCAGATGAAACACCCTTCACTAATACATTATCATCTTCACTCGCATTGTAATCTCCCCGAGATGATTTCGCTTTACCTACAATTGCTTCAGTGAAGTAATCATAAGTACCAGATGCAGTACCTGCACCATATAAATTAATAGGTTGATTTGGAAATGAAGGACGAACCTGGTTCCAGGTTTTGATTTTACCCTGTGCTTCAGGCTCCCAAATTTTCTTAAGTTCTTCAACTGTGAGGTAATCAACGAAGCTATTTTCCTTATTTACAACCACCACTAAGCCATCATAAGCAACAGGTAGTTCGATGAAATCAACCTTACCTTGCTTGCAAAGTTCGATTTCTTCTTCCTTGATTGGACGAGAGGCATCGTTGATATCAATTTCGGCACGAGAGAACTTTTTGAACCCCCCTCCTGTTCCCGACTCCCCCACTGTAACTCTGATGCCTCCTTCAGCGTTCCTAAATTCTTCCGCTACAGCTTCAGATAGCGGATAAACGGTACTTGAACCATCAATTTTAACTTCGCCAGATAAGTCAGAACCAGAACTTTGATTTTTTTTGCCACCGCAAGATGCAAGAGTAACTGCCACGGAGAACAACAAAACTAATTTCTTCATTTTTAAATTTTAAAGTGTTACAAATAACTTTGATACGTGTTATAAGCCTGTTACTCTTTAGTTAAATCAGTATTAACTTATTTGCCACAAACTTGATGCCTATGTATTTGATTCCAAAAGTATTAAGGCATTGTTAAGCCATTTGCAACTCCATGTTAACAAATTGTTAATTGTTAATAATGGCTTAATACATTAATTAATCCGCAGAATAAATGCGCAAGAATGTCGTTATGGGTTTAATCTTAACGTGATTTTGAAATAAATAATTTTGAAAACTAATGTTGTTTCTTATGTAATAATGTACTAAAATTGGCGCAGTCTATCTGATTAAACCATTTTAATCTATCGCGGTCAAAATCAGTAAAAAGCAATAGATAAGAGAACAGGATAAAACTCACAGAAGCTCTTTTGGCACTTACTTTGAACAATTAACACTAACACACAAATACAATTAAACATGAAAACAATGAAAATTAAAATAGCTACTTATTGTTTAGCATTAGCAGCATTCTCAATGCTGGCGGCGAGTTGCAGTTCATTAACCAAAACGCAGAAAGGTGCAATTATTGGTACTGCAGCCGGAGGTACCATAGGAGCCCTCATTGGTAAAAAAGCAGGTAATACAGCAGTAGGGGCCGTAGTCGGTGGCGCAATTGGTGGTGTCGCAGGAGCATACATCGGCAAAAAAATGGACCGCCAGGCTGAAGAAATTAAAAGAACTGTTCCGGGAGCTGAAGTTATCGATGCAGGAGAAGGCTTAATCGTTAAATTTGATTCAGGTATCTTATTCGATACTGGTAAATCTGATTTAAAAGATGCAGCAAGAACCAACATTCAAAACTTGGCTGCTACCATGAAGAACAATCCAGAAACCAACATTATGGTTATTGGCCACACAGATGCCGTGGGCAGCGACCAGTTTAATATGAATCTTTCACAGCAACGTGCTGCTGCCGTAAAATCTTATGCTGCCGCGCAAGGCATCGCATCTAGCCGCTTAACCACGGTTGGAAAAGGCGAAAGCGAACCAATTGCAGATAACTCTACTGACACTGGAAAATCTCAAAACCGTCGCGTGGAGATTGTAATTGTTGCTAATGAAAAATTAAAAGCAGAAGCGCGTCAAAACGCACAATAATATTGTTAACCTTTGAATTTGTAGCCCCGCCCGGATATCCTGGCGGGGCTTTATTTTTCTATACATACACCACTCTCAAAATATACTTTCTCAAGTGTAGCATAAGCCTCGCGTTCTGCGTAGATAGGTAAATGGCGAATATCAAATATCTTTCGGCTATCCGTTTTTTAGCCCTAACTTTATATTACACTCTAAAACCACTTACTATGAAAACTTATGGGAAACTGCTACCCCTGCTGTTGGCTATGGGCATGCTTGCTCCTGCCAGTACTAACGCACAGGGCTTCCTCAACAAAATCAAACAAAAAGCGAATGATGCCGCAGAAAAGGCATTGGACAAAAAAACTGACGAGCTATTGAATGGCAAGAAAAAAGGGGAAGAAAATACAACAAATACCCCCAATGCCAACACCTCTTCTAATACCGGAGTGGGAATGAATACTGGCACTTCTGCTGGTAGCCCGAGAAATAAAGGGGGCGCGGGGCTGGTAACAACACCTCCTGACGTAAAAGAAAATCTTACAAGTGCCGAAGCTTCCTTTAAAGCGGCCAATTACGGCGAAGCTCGTTACTCCCTTCAACAAGCCATTCTTGGGGTTGAGATGGAAATCGGACAAGAACTGCTTAAATCATTGCCTGAAACAGTTGCCTCACTCCCTAAACAGGCGGACAAAGATCAGGTAACTAGCAGCGGATGGGGTTGGGCTGGTTTAACAATTCACCGCGAATACTTGAAAGACGACAAGCAATTGAGTATGACCATTGCCAATAATGCTTTGATGATGAATGCCATTAACCTGTACCTAAACAACAGCGCTTATGCCCAAACTACCGGCGGAAACCAGAAATGGAAACAAACAAAGCTGAAAGGGAACAAGGCTGTAATTGAGTATGATGAAAGTTCAGGATACAAATTAAGTGTTCCGCTGGGCCAATCATCTATGATCATGTTTGAAGGCATTAATTTCGCAAACGAACAAGACCTAATGGCGGCTGCCAATCAATTTGATATTGACCTTATTAAGAAAACTTTGGGCGAAAAATAATCCGAAAAAACATGAAAACTCTATTATACTCTATTATACTAATTGCTGGTATTGGCACGGCACAAGCCCAGGACTTTAACAAACAACTATCGGCAGCAAGAACTGCATATTCAGCAAAAAAGCTGGAAGAATCTCGTTTCGCTATGCAGCAAATGATGCAGGAACTAGACATTATTGCTGGCAAAGAGGTATTAAAGCTATTACCGGCCAAGTTAGAAGCCCTTAACTCGAATCCTGCCAATGACAATGTTGGCGGCGCCTCTGGCTTTGCCGGCGTAGTTATTCATCGTGACTATGGAACTGGTGCAAAAACCGCCGAAGTGGATATTATCGGCAATTCTCCCTTAATGGCTTCAATCAATGCTATTTTGTCCTTGCCTTTTGTAGCTTCGAGCGGCAACCAAAAAGTAATTAAGCTAGAAGGCTATAAAGCTCTGCTACAGAAAAATACAGACGCAGAAACAAATAAAACCACATATGAGATTCAGCTTCCGTTAAATTCATCCCTGCTAACCCTTAAAGCAGAAAATTCTACCGAAGATGAAATCAGGAAATTTGCCGCATCGATACCGGTAAGCCAACTAGCAAAAACACTGCAATAGAGGGAAATAAACTGTGACCTACAAAGCCGTTGCGTTAGCCGCAACGGCTTTCTTACTTTAAAATCAATATTACTACCTCATTTTCGAGCAACTGAGCCAGATAAAAGTATCCACGCTTGCCTTGTTTAAATTTAATCTAAATAAGTTTTGGAATATCACCAAAAAGAGATTTACTTTGCGCCTTATTTATTTGGATTTATTCTAAACAATGGCTAATCCTAAAACAAAAATCATTCTGTTTATTAAAATGAACAAAAAAACACTCACAAAACTTACTTTCACTCTACTTCTAGCTTTCTTAACTGTGCCCATTTTAGCACAACAAACAGCCATAATCAAAGGAAATATCACAACATCTGATGGCAGAGCTGCTAATCACGTAGCAGTGTCTATTAAAGGAAGAAGCCAAAATATAATTACAGATGAAAATGGCGATTACAAATTTGTTAATGTAAAACCGGGTAATGTCATTATTAAAGTATCTGCAATTGGTTTAGCTTCTCAGGAAAAAAATGTCGCCGTAAGCATAGGTGAAACTGTAGAATTGAACTTCGTCTTAATAGAGAGCTCAGAAAAACTTCAGGAGATAACTGTAACTGCAAGCAAAACCAATCCCTTCCGCAACAGCAATAGTGAATCAGTGGCAAAAATGCCACTTAAAGATCTCGAGAACCCGCAAGCATACACCACGATATCGCAAGAATTGCTTATTTCTCAGATTAATACAAATGTTGGCGATGCACTAAAAAACTCTTCCGGAATCGACAAGCTGTGGTCTTCCACAGGTAGGGCCGGAGACGGCGCTGCATACTATAGCCTCCGTGGATTCAGCACTCAGCCAACTTTAATTAACGGCGTTGCCAGCTTAACTAATGGCGACCTGGATCCTTCCAACATTGAAAAAATTGAAGTTATAAAAGGGCCTTCAGGTACTTTATTTGGCGGGTCATTGACCAGCTTCGGCGGATTAATTAATGTCGTTACCAAACGCCCCCACAACAACTTCGGAGGGTCTGTAGCATATAACACGGGTAGCTACAATCTGAACAGGCTTACAGTAGACATCAATTCTCCTTTAGACAAGGAGGGCAAGCTACTCACCAGAGTTAATGGCGCTTACCATTACGCCGGAAGCTTTCAGGATCTTGGATTTAGAAAATCATTTTTCATAGCACCAACATTCGAATATAAAGCAAGTGATAAACTAACTTTTAATTTAGATGCCCAATTCTTCAACTATGAGGGCACTAACCCTTTGATGCTCTTTTTAAATAGGGTAAGGCCATTGGTTGCAAAAACAACAGATGAATTGCAGTTTGACTTTAACAGGTCCTATACTAGTAATGATCTTACCGTTAAAACGCCAACCACAAGCATTATTGGAACCGCAACTTACAAATTATCAAACCAATGGACATCTCAATCGATAATTTCAAAAAGTGTGAGGAAAACTGACGGCTACTATCAGTATGTGATGTACAATGCTTCTACAGACGACTCATTATTCCGCTATGTAAGCCTCCAAAACTCAACCAGCACTTCTCTCGATTTTCAGCAAAACATTACCGGCGACTTCATCATTGCGGGTTTAAGAAACAGGTTAACGGTTGGCATAGACCTACTAAGGCAAGAAACAAACAACAGTAATTCGCCTTATATTACATTTGACAACCTCCGCACTGATGTCAATGACCCGAAATACACAAAGCTAAATCGTACCGCGGTCGACGCTGTTTTAGCAGGAAGCACACTAGCGCCAACAAAAGGAAGCACAGCAAACAACGTTTATAGTGCGTACATTGCCAACGTTCTGGATATCACAGATAGGCTATCGGTTTTGGCAAGCCTCAGGATAGACAGATTTGACAATAGAGGTGCCTATAATCAAATAACCAATACAACAACTTCAAAATACTTACAAACTGCCCTTTCACCTAAGTTCGGTATTGTATACCAAATAATTGACGACCAGCTCTCTCTGTTTGGGAACTACCAGAATGGTTTTAAAAACGTTGCACCGGTAACTCAGCAACTTCCGGAGTATACGGGAATTCTTAAACCACAACAGGCCGATCAATTAGAAGGAGGTATAAAGCTAGATATCCTTGAGCATAAACTTGGTTTGACCGCAAGCTATTATAATATAGAAGTATCAAATATGCCATTGTCTATATCAGTTGATAAAGACGGCAAAAAATACAACATTACGGTTCAAGATGGCTCTCAAGTGAGTAAAGGCGTAGATTTTGACCTCACAGCTAACCCTATAAAAGGACTTAACATAGTTGCAGGCTTTAGCCATAATGATAGCAAGATGGCTAAAGCCTCTGCACAGTTAGAGGGCAGAAGGCCCAACTCGGCAGGCCCTAAAAACATGGTAAACAGCTGGGTGACATATACCTTCTCCATGCCATCCCTTTCTGGATTTGGTATAGGATTCGGAGGAAACTACGCAAGCAAAAACTTAATAACAAACACTTTAACCACTGGAACATTTACATTACCATCTTATACGGTGCTAAATAGCACACTATTCTATAATGGTAAAAAATTCCGTGCGGGAGTTAAAGTGGATAATATCACAGACAAAACCTACTTCAAAGGATGGTCAACTGTGGAGCGCCAAATGCCACGAAATTTTACAGCAAACCTAACGCTTAAATTTTAGTGCGGCGGTTGGGGCAAGCCAAAGGTTTCTTAATATATCAAAGGATAACCAGGCGAAAATAAAGTATCTGGCAAGCAGTACACAAACCGCAATCAGCGATTATAAATGGTAACGAAAAAGGCCTGGATGTTCAATTATTCAGGCCTTATTTTTTAGTTCCTCTTCAACAATTCTCCTGCAACCATCTTCTACCAGTTTAAACACCGGGTCAAACTGCGAATCCTCCCAATAAGGATCAGGCACAACCTCAGTATTTAAAAGCAATTTCACTTTAATCTTGTCTTCTTCGTTTCTTGCAAGGCTTAAAACATCTTTTAGATTCATTCTGTCCATTACGAAAATGCGGTCGAATTCATCAAAATCGCTTACTTTAAACTGGCGGCAACATTGTTTGGAAATATCCAGTCCATACTTTTTTGCTATCGCGATAGAACGTTTGTCCGGAGCTGAGCCAATGTGCCAGTCGCCCGTGCCTGCCGAATCAACTTCCCAGTCTAACCCTTTTTGGGCAACAATACCTTCCATTATTCCATGTGCCAGGGGAGACCTGCAAATATTTCCCAGGCAAACCATTAAAATCTTCATTATTTATATGATTAAATCTAGAATGACTTTCACCGAAATCTGTGCTATCAATTTGAATCTGTGTAGGCTTAAGTTTTGTATTTAATACTTCAGCTAGGCGAACTTCTCCTTTTGAAGCTGCCTATTTAACGTAGCAATATTGCCGAAAATTACGCCGATAGACTATCTTCCAGCAGGTTTATACAAACTAAGTAAGAATCTGCAATCTAACCTACAATTCTTTGCCCCAGCATTCCCCAAGCCATTATCTGGTTCGGGAAGTACAACAAAATCACCGGCAAAAAAAAGCCTTTCAAAATCCGTCCAATATGATTAAAACTAAAGAGGTTGTGGATTACAAATTACTTTTTCCTTTAGTCTTAATGTAACCGGTAAGTGTTGCTGCAAACTTTGCAATTCAATTTTATCTGCAGATTTATTCTTAATTAAAAAAGTTGGCAGATACTGCCCTATACGATAACAATCGTGCAATTTCTGCTTATAATTAGCCTTCGTAAAAGTGCCAAATAAGTAAAGCGTATCATGGTTTACTACATAAGTCCCTTTGGCATACTCCTTCCATGTACCGTTTTTAAAGCAACTATCAGCGTAATAATTCGCTTTAGCCCTAGTTTGAAGCACCACATAAAAAGAATCGCAAGTAAACTTAAATTGATGGCTGGTATACTGCAATAAGCTATCGCGGTAAGGTAAAGGCTCTTCCTCCCATACCCCCTGCATAAAATCAGAACCTTTGCCTTGAACATTCGGATTAAATGTACATGATGGCAGAGTGAGCATTAGAAGCAGGAAGCTAAAGACTAGAGATGAGAGATCAGGGATTGGCAATTGATAATTAGTGTATCTCATAAGCAAGAAAAAGTCCCACTCCATTGTCCAATGTAGTGGGATTTAGGTGAGGCCTGCTATTTTAAGCTGCCTATCATATCTTCCGGGCGAACCCACTGGTCAAACTGCTCATTGTTAAGCAATTCAAGCTCAAGGGCAGCTTCGCGAAGGGATTTATTCTCTTTGTGAGCTTTTTTGGCAATTTTAGCCGCATTTTCGTAGCCAATATGCGGATTCAAAGCCGTAACAAGCATCAGTGAATTCTCTACGTGTTTTTTAATTCCTTCGTAGTTTGGTTCAATACCAACAGCACAATGGTCATTAAAAGAAACGCAAGCATCACCAATTAAACGTGCAGATTGTAAGAAATTTGCCGCCATTAGTGGTTTAAACACGTTTAGCTCGTAATGTCCGTTAGAACCTCCGATTGATAAGGCAACATCATTACCCATAACTTGAGCAGCTACCATTGTAATAGCCTCGTTCTGAGTTGGATTCACTTTTCCCGGCATAATTGAAGATCCTGGCTCATTTTCTGGAATAAAGATTTCGCCGATACCAGAGCGAGGGCCAGATGCAATCATACGGATATCATTACCGATCTTCATTAAAGAAACAGCAATTTGTTTTAGAGCTCCATGAGTTTCCACCAAAGCATCGTGTGCTGCAAGTGCTTCAAATTTATTTTCGGCAGTACGGAACGGAAGGCCGGTAAACTTAGCAATGTACTCAGCAACCTTAACATCGTATCCTTTAGGAGTATTAATTCCTGTACCAACGGCTGTTCCGCCCAAAGCAAGTTCAGACAAGTGGTCTAAAGTATTACGTAAAGCTCTTAAGCCATGGTCTAATTGAGAAACATAACCAGAAAACTCTTGGCCCAAGGTTAATGGAGTTGCATCCATTAAGTGAGTACGGCCAATTTTAACCACATCCTTATATGCTTCAGATTTAGCTTTTAAAGTATCACGTAGTTTTTCAATACCAGGAATTGTTACATCAACAACCATCCTATAGGCCGCGATGTGCATCGCTGTTGGGTAAGTATCATTAGATGACTGCGATTTGTTAACGTCATCATTTGGGTGTATGAAGGTTTTTCCCTCACCTAATTTATTTCCTTGTAAAACGTGTGCACGGTTAGCAACAACCTCATTCACATTCATATTAGATTGTGTACCTGATCCTGTTTGCCAGATCACCAGTGGAAATTCACCAACGAGCTTTCCTTCCAAAATTTCATCACAAACCTGTGCAATCAGGTCACGTTTTTCAGCAGGTAACACGCCGCAATCAGTATTAGTGAAAGCAGCCGCTTTTTTTAAGTAAGCAAAGGCTTCAATAATTTCTTTAGGCATTGAAGCTTCCGGGCCAATTTTAAAATTGTTTCTTGAGCGTTCGGTTTGGGCGCCCCAATATTTGTCGGCAGGAACCTGCACGTCGCCCATCGTATCACGTTCTATTCTGAAAGTCATGATATTATGATTTTTTGTGCGCAAACTTAGATATTTTTTTCTTTGAACATTAATTTTCAAGCACACCTGAAGCACTTTTTTTCTTTTTTCTGGCCTACTTTCTCAAAGCACTTTACTTTTTTTTATAATTATTCTAAATCAGCACATGTTTAAAACTCTTTTCCGGCGTTTAGTGTAATAATGCCTAATTTTCCACCAAATAAGGAATGTATCAGAAGCGTATGATTAAGTTTTGCATAAGCGTAGTTCAAGTTTTATTTGCAATATCCACTCTAATTTCGTGTTCAACATCAGAAGAAAAGAAAGCCGTTAAAAGAACTATTGAAGATGATAAGTCTGATAGTCTATTATTAGTCTACGACCCTGAAAAAGCCGACAAAAGAATAGATGAATTTATGAAGCGCCTGCATAAAACCAGGGGCTTTAATGGCAATGTGCTAGTAGCCAGCAAAGGAAAAATCCTTTATCAAAATGCTATTGGCTGGGCCGACTACCTGCACCGCGATAGCTTAAATATCAACTCTAAGTTTGAACTGGCTTCTGTTTCTAAACCAATGACCGCCACGGCAGTTTTGCAGCTTGTAGAACAAGGCAAACTAAAGCTTGACCAAAATGTAAAAGAGTTTTTTCCAAACTTCCCATACGACGGCATAACCGTACGCATGTTACTCACCCACCGTTCGGGAATGATGAACTATGTATACTTTGTTGACGGAATCTTTCGTAAAGAAAAGCGTAACCAACGCAAAGGTATTACAAACGCGGACGTAATGAATCTTATTGCCGAACGAAAGCCGGCACCATATACCCAGCCGAACCGCCTGTTTCATTACAACAACTCAAACTATATGGTTCTGGCAGCCATAATTGAAAAGGTTACCGGTAAATCTTATACGGAGTACATGAAAGAAAACATTTTTATTCCAGCCGGGATGAAAAACACAGCGGTACTTTCTAAGGCTCTTTACGATACCATCCCTGCAGATGTAGTGGGGCATGACCGCACCTGGCGCTACTCTGTGGTCCAAAATTTTTTAGACGGGCCTGTAGGCGACAAAGGTATTTACAGCACTGTGCAGGATCTATACCTATTCGGCCACGCGTTAAAAGAAGGCAAACTATTAAGCAAAGCCTGGCAGGATTCGGCTTATACTGGCCATAATAATTTGGTCCGCGGACACTTTAATTATGGCTATGGCTGGAGGACATTTGAAGGCAACGATCACAAAATCGTCTACCATACCGGCTGGTGGCATGGTTTTAGACATATTTATTTGCGAGATCTAACAAACGATGTGACCATTGTTTTGTTAACTAATCTAACTAATGGGAGCCTGTTACAACTTGACGAGCTTTTTCGAATAGTTGGAATGCCAGTCGTTCGCAAATCAGCATACAACGGTAGTGGAGACGCATCAGAAGACTAACGGGGATATTCCTCCTCTTTTATTCTACATTGCGTTGATTATTTGCCACAATCATGCATATTTGCATCGGTTAGTTTTGTAAATATTTTTTAGGTATATTAAATGCGTTAAACGCATTGCTACTAATACTATAATTTAGTAACTGCAAGGCAACAAAATACTTTTTAAACACTCAATAGACACAAGGTTTTAACCGGTAATGAGCAGAGTTTTTATAATTGATGATGACCCGATACATCAGCGCATTGCGCAGATAATGATTGAAAAGCATCGTATATACGATGAGTTCAAAAGTTATACCGAAGCCGGCAAAGCATTGGAATTCCTTCAGGAAAACCATAGCCGTGGAGATGTTCTGCCTGATGTAATATTGCTTGATTTAAATATGCCTGTGGTTGATGGCTGGGACTTTCTGGAGAAATTTGATGTGTTTAGAAGTTTATTGGCTAAACCCATTAAAATTTATATCGTTAGCTCTTCTGTTGACGAGAAAGACATTTTAAGGTCTCAATCATATTCTTATGTACACGGCTTTATTTCCAAGCCACTTTCTCCAGACATAATTCGAAACACTTTATAAACATTTGCCATAGGCATTTGTTAAAATTTAGTTAAAGCGCAACCTTATGTTCGATAAATTACTTCAGGTTCAGCAACAGGCTGAAGAGATCAAAAAAAGGCTGGATAACATCACCGTTACAGGCGAAGCAGAAAGTGGCAAAATTAAAGTTACAGCTACCGGCAACAAACAAATTACGTCAATTAACATTGATGAAAGTTTCTTTAAAGAAGCTGATAAGGAAGAACTGGAAGAACTACTTGTGGTAGCCTTAAACAAAGCTATAGCCCAGGCCGAAAATGTGCACCAATCCGAAATGCAAGCTGTAAGCCAATCTATGCTAGGCAATCTTGGAAACCTTTTCGGAGGTTAGTTTCAATCCTCAAAAGCTGTTATGAACATTACCTATTTCGGCCAATCGTGCTTTCTTTTGGAAACCGCTGGCAAAAAATTGCTGTTCGACCCATTTATCACCCCTAACGAGCTGGCAAAACATATTGATGTTAACTCCATTGAAGCCGACTATATCCTAGTATCTCACGGACATGAGGACCATACTGCAGACCTGGTATCTATTGCTAAGCGGACGGGGGCGCTGGTTATATCTTCATTTGAAATTATGGTGTGGCTTCATAAGCATGGGGTAGCCAACTGTCACCCTATGAATCTCGGAGGGCAACGCAAGTTCGATTTTGGTAATATTAAGATGGTATTTGCAGCACATTCTAATTCACTGCCCGATGGCACTTACGGCGGAACCGCAGCTGGCTTTATCCTTGAAACAGAAGGTAAAAATATCTACTATGCCGGCGACACTGCCTTAACCCAAGAAATGCGGATCTTTGGAGATATGTACCGTTTCAATTTCGCCTTCCTTCCTATTGGAGACAATTTTACAATGGGTATCGATGATGCTATTTTGGCCTCTAAATTTATCAATTGCGATAATATTATAGGGATGCACTATGACACTTTTGGCTACATCAAGATAGATAAAGAAGAAGCCCTGAAAAAATTCTCTAATGCAGGGCTTCGGCTAAATTTAATAAATATCGGATCGGCTATCGAACTTTAGATAACCGTTCCGTTTGGCAATACTGCCGATTTCTTCACAACAACAATCCCGCTACTCACAGTATACTTATCATAATCACCATCTTTAAGGTGAGGGCCGCCATTAATCCGCACATCGTTTCCGATATAGCAGTTCTTATCTAGAATAGCGTTCTTGATATAGCACCTTTCGCCAACACCCATAATTGGAGTTCCTGTTTTCTTTGACTCTTCCAGCTGTTCAAGCGTTTGGTAATAATCGCCTCCCATAATGTAGCTACTTTCTATAGTAGTGCCTTTTCCAATCCGGGTACGAATACCAATTACAGCACGCTCAATTCGGCTCGCATGAATGATACATCCATCGGCAATAACGGTCTTCTCCAGCGTTGTACCTTGAATTTTTGATGGAGGAAGCATGCGCGGCCGAGAATAAATGCTTCTCTTATCAAACATATTAAACAGAGGAATATCGTCCGTTAACGCAATATTCGCTTCGAAGAATGACGGAATAGTACCAATATCCGTCCAATAACCTTCATACTGATAACTAATTACTTTGCTTCTGCTTATTGCTTCAGGAATAATTTCTTTACCAAAATCAGTGTGAGGATCGTTTGTTAGGGTGTCATAAATAGTCTTTCTGTTGAAAATATAAATACCCATTGAAGCCTGGTAAACCCTTCCCAAAGCCTTCATCTCGGGGCTCACTTCAGATGCCCAATCCTCGAAATCCGTTTTTGGTTTTTCAACGAAAGCTGTGATATTGTCGTTTTCATCAGTTTTCATGATACCAAAACCTGGGACTTCTTGCGCATGCACCGGAATTGTGGCGACCGAAATATCGGCACCTTTCTCGATATGTTTTTGAATCATATCGTTGAAATCCATCTGATACAACTGGTCTCCCGAAAGGATTAACACATAGTCGAACTCAAAAGGGCTTAAGTGATGGAGACTCTGCCTAACTGCATCTGCAGTTCCCTGAAACCAACCGGAGTTAGTTGGTGTTTGTTCTGCGGCGAGGATATCTACAAACCCAGTACTAAATACATTAAAATGATATGTGTTCTTAATGTGCTTGTTTAAAGAGGCAGAATTAAACTGTGTTAACACAAAAATCCTGTCAATGCTGGAGTTTAGGCAATTCGAAATTGGAATATCTACCAAACGGTATTTTCCGGCAATAGGAACAGCAGGTTTAGACCGTGTTGCTGTGAGCGGATGAAGGCGGGTTCCCTGGCCACCTCCAAGTATTACGGCGATTACATTGGACATGATTTTATATATTAAGGCTGTTATAAAGTTCTATATATCGACTGGCAGATTGGTACCATGAGTAATCTAGCGCCATCATACGGGTACGTAACAAATTAATTTCCCCTGTGTTTTCATATAATTCAACAGCCCGGGCTACAGCATCAAAAATACTGTCAGAATCGGCGTCGTCAAAGCAAATTCCGTAGCCATCCGGTTCAGAGAAATCAATTACGGTATCTTTTAGCCCACCTGTACTTCTTACGATAGGAATGGTTCCATACCTTAAAGAATACAATTGATTTAAGCCACATGGCTCAACTCTGGAAGGCATCAAAAGAAAATCGGCGGCGGCATAAATACGATGCGACAATGCCTCATTATATCCTATAAAAACGCTGTAATCATCTTCGAAGGCTTCTTTCAGGCCTGCAAGCTCATCCTCAATATAATGCTCGCCAGACCCTAGAATTAGTATGTTTACTTTGCCTTTATACTCAGTAAGAATTCGGGTAATTGCATGGGGTAGCAAATCTGCGCCTTTCTCCCCCACTAATCGGCCTATAAAAGCGAACAATGGTTTATCCGGATCGAGGCCGAACTCTTCTGCAACCAGCTTCTTGTTTTCATGCTTCTTTTCCGAAACCGAATCGATATTGTAATTAACTGCTATCATCGGGTCAGTCTCAGGATTCCAGATATCTGTATCAATCCCATTAATAATGCCTACACCCTTTGCTTCTTCTGCTTCAAACAGCGATTCCAATCCATTTGAATGATACGTCAGCTCTTTTAAATAACTCGGCGAGACGGCAGTATAAGCCCAGCAACATTTAACGGCAGCAGCCAAGGGGTTGATACAATCTCCCCATTCAAGCATTCCGATCTTCTCTGTGTCGATTTCTGGAAGGTAGTAGAATTTTTCCCATCCAATCCATCCCTGATATTGCGCATTATGTATAGTTAACACCGTCCTGATATCAGAGTACTCACTATATTTTATTGCATGGTTTAAAAAAAATGGCACCAGGCCTGTATGGTGGTCATGGCAATGTATAACATCTGGCCTGATACGGAAAAAGGTTAACCATTCTAAAAAAGCTAATTGAAATGCCAGGAATTGCTCTGTCTCATCTGGATAACAATATATTTCGGGACGGTCCAAAAGTCCCGGTATCCTGATTAAATGCAAGGGAAAGCCTAATTTATCTGTAGTTTCTTTCAGAACTTGAAACTGAAGTGTAGCGCCATCCATTTCAAACTCAGATTCGAGAATAACATCGAAATCGTTTTCCTGAGTAAACTTTCTGTCGTAATACGGCAGTACGACAATTGCGGAAATACCCGCTAGCTGCTGATACTTTGGGAGGGCACTTACAACGTCGCCAAGGCCGCCCGCTTTTGCCACCGGATAGCATTCTGCGCTAAGGTGAATTACATTCATAGAGTCTGTTTGATGGTTTGAAAGTTAAGAAATAATATTTCGGTTAAACAAAAAAACCCTCCACTTTTTGGAGGGTTTTAGCAGTTTTACAATAATTTATAATTAATCTGGTTTACATTGAGATATTTCCAATCAAAAACGCAGTTTTAATGTGCTTCAAGCCAGTTTAAACCCTCTCCGACCTCTACAATAATGGGCACTTTGGTGGTAATAGCTGTTTTCATACGGTGTTCTATAATCTTTTTTACCTGATCAACTTCCGATTTAATTACATCGAACACCAACTCGTCATGCACTTGCATTGTCATTTTGGATTGAAGTTGTTGTTCCTTCATATCGCGGTGAATATTGATCATAGCAATTTTGATCATATCTGCAGCAGAACCTTGAATAGGCGCGTTGATGGCATTTCGTTCTGCAAAACCTCTCACAGTAGCATTTGCCGAATTAATATCCCGCAAGTAACGCCTTCTTCCCATTAAGGTCTGCACGTAGCCGTTTTCCCTGGCAAAATTCATCGTATCGCTCATATATGCCTTTATGCCCGAATATTGGCGGAAATATTCTTCAATTATTTCTGCCGCCTCTTTGCGGGGAATTCCCAGATTTTGAGACAAACCAAAGGCAGACTGGCCATAAATTATTCCAAAGTTAACAGCCTTGGCATTTCTGCGCATTGTTGAATCTACTTCATCCAAAGCCTTACCATATACTTTTGCTGCCGTTGCCGTATGAATATCTAATCCGTTCAAAAATGCGTCCATCATATTGGCATCCTTGCTGATTTCCGCTATTAGCCTCAGCTCTATTTGGGAATAATCTGCGGATAGTAGCACATGATTTTCATCGCGAGGTATAAAAGCACGCCGTACCTCTTTACCCCTATCCGTACGAATTGGAATATTTTGAAGGTTCGGATTATTGGAACTCAATCGGCCGGTGGCCGCAACCGCCTGATTATAAGAAGTATGAACTCTTCCCGTTTTCGGATTAATCATTAATGGCAAAGCATCTACGTAAGTTGACTTCAACTTTTGCAATTGCCTGAAATCAAGGATATCCTGAACGATATCACTTTTTGAAGCGAGGTTCAATAGAATATCCTCGCCTGTTTGATACTGCCCTGTCTTTGTCTTTTTAGCCTTCGGATCTAATTGTAACTTCTCAAACAGTACCTCCCCGAGCTGTTTTGGCGAAGCAATATTAAAACGAACTCCAGCTTTCTCATAAATGGACAACTCTAATTGCCTTACATCTTTTTCAATTTGTTGAGAGTATTCGCCGAGTGCATCTTTATCTATTTTTACCCCTTCGCGCTCCATATCGGCCAGTACATAAATAAGCGGATTTTCAATTTCTTTGGCGAGCTTAGCCGCGTTAGCTTTAATAAGAGTGGGTTCAAAAACGTCTTTTAGCTGGAGGGTTATATCTGCGTCTTCTGAAGCGTAATCTTTAATTTTTTCAAGCTCCGCGTCGCGCATATTTAATTGAGCCTTCCCTTTTGCACCAATTAATGATGTTATTGGAATTGGCGAATAGCCCAGAAAGTTCTCAGCCAGAATATCCATATTGTGTCGAGTATCCGGATCGATTAAATAATGAGCCAACATGGTATCGAACAGCTCGCCTTTTATCTGTATACCATACCAGTTAAGCACCAGGATGTCGTATTTAAGATTCTGGCCGATTTTGCGAATCTCAGAATTTTCAAGAACGGGCTTAAATTCTTCCACAATAACGCAGCATTCGTCTTGAGCAAGTGGCATCGGAACGTAAAAGGCCTCACCGGGCTTTACAGAGAAGGACATCCCAACCAACTCGCAATCGTTAGCGTCCAAACAAGTGGTTTCTACGTCTAAGCAGATTGCTGATTGTTTTTCTAATAATGCGATAAGCTTCGCCCGTTTTTCTTTGGTATCGGCTAAATGATACTCATGCGGGGTATTATGTATATTTTTAGTTGGCGTAAGCGGTTCAACGATGGTTTCGGTTTTTACAACAACCACCTGTTCAGTTGGCTGCCCGAATAAATCAGTTTGTTGGCCATAAGATGCTTGCTTAACCTCGGTAACACTTAAATCTTCCCCGAAAACGCGCTTGCCGATAGTTCTAAACTCCAGTTCAAGAAACAGCGGCTCCAACTTCTCCCGGCTAGGCGGATTAATCTGTAAAGCCTCCACATCTAATTCTACCGGCGCATCCAACAATATCGTAGCCAACTTTTTAGAGATTAAACCCTGTTCTGCAAAATTCTCTACGTTTTCGCGTTGCTTGCCTTTAAGCTCGTGGCTATTAGCTATAATATTTTCGATTGACCCATACTGCTTAATCAGGGCCTTTGCTGTTTTCTCACCAATTCCAGGAATTCCCGGAATATTGTCAACGGCATCTCCCCATAATCCCAAAATGTCTATAACCTGATCAACTCGCTCCACTTCCCACTTTGCCAAAACTTCGGGAACACCCAGGATCTCCATTTCATTGCCCATTCGTGCAGGCTTATAAATAAAGATCTTATCAGACACCAATTGGGCGAAATCCTTATCGGGAGTCATGCAATAAACGGTAAAACCTTCCTGCTCCGCCTTTTTTGCAAGCGTACCTATAATGTCATCAGCCTCGTACCCATCAGATGTAATAACCGGTATATTAAATCCCTCAATTACCTTAATTACATAGGGCATAGCAGCAGAAAGATCTTCGGGCATTGCCTCACGATGTGCTTTATAATCCGTAAAATCTGTATGTCGTTCTGTAGGTGCATCAGTATCAAATACTACCGCCAGGTGTGTAGGTTTTTCTTTCCTAAGAACTTCGAGCAAGGTATTGGTAAAACCCATAACGGCTGAAGTATTTATCCCATTAGATGTAAAACGAGGATTTTTGCTTAATGCGAAATGAGCCCGGTACATGAGGGCCATCCCATCCAAAAGAAAGAGTTTTTTAGTTTGTGATTCCATTAATGATTACACCAATTAAATGTGGTACACCGATGCCAAAGTTAACAACATCTTTAACATGGCCGTAAAATCATCAAAACAAGATAAATTAAGTTTTGGTGGGATAAAACTTGACTAAGAAAACCTTTAGTCAAGTTTTAAGCCTAAAACTTGACTAAGAAGTGCAGATTGTCTTATATTGGTACAATGAACATCAATCACTTTAAAGCAGGGAGATGGGAGAAACAACTGAACTACAAAAGCTTTGTCCCTTCGCCAATCAACGTCACCTGGACTTGGGACGATCCTAAGATAAATACATTGTTAGAAGAAGCAACAAGACAGCTTGGAGAATTGAATGCTTTTACTTTAATACTTCCTGATGTTGATTTGTTCATTAGAATGCATGTGGTTAAAGAAGCAAATACATCGAGCCGCATTGAGGGCACACAAACGAATATGGATGAAGCCTTAATGAAAAAGGAGGATATTAGCCCTGACAAGCGTGATGATTGGCAAGAAGTACACAATTATATTGAAGCTTTAAACTTTAGCGTTGACGAGTTGCAGCGATTTCCATTATCAAGTCGCCTAATCCGCAAAACACATAATATTCTTCTTTCAGGAGTACGAGGAGAGCATAAAATGCCCGGTGACTTTAGAACGAGCCAAAACTGGATTGGCGGCTCTAGTATAAGCGACGCGATTTTTATTCCACCACATCCAAATCATGTACAAGAGCTTATGAGTGATTTAGAACTATTCCTTCATAACGACGAAATAGACGTTCCGCATCTTATTAAAATTGCGGTTGCACATTACCAATTCGAAACAATACACCCATTTTTAGATGGGAATGGACGAATAGGCCGTCTGCTAATTACGTTATATCTAGTATCTGTTGGATTGTTAAAAAGACCATCTTTATATTTGTCTGATTTTTTCGAACGACATAAATCTAGCTACTACGACGCCCTTATGCACGCAAGAATGACCAATGATATAGCTCATTGGATAAAGTTCTTTCTAAATGCAGTGATTGAAACTGCAAAAAAAGGAAAGCAAACGCTTATTGCCATTTTGGACCTTAAGAATGGCTTACACTCACAAATCCTATCATTTGGACGTAAAGCCCAGTCTGCGCAAACACTAATTAATTTTTTATATACCCAGCCATTTACAAATCTAAATGAGGTGATGGGAAAAACTGGCTTGTCAAAGCAGGCTACGAATAACTTAATCAACGACTTTGTTTCACAAGGTATTTTAGTTGAAGTAACAGGAAACCAAAGAAATCGACTTTACTATTTCAAAAAATATTACCAACTATTTCTATTATAAAACTTGACTAAGAAAATCGTTAGTCAAGTTTCGGGCTTAAAACTTGACTAACGATTTTCTTAGTCAAGTTTCAGCATACTAAACATTTTTAAAGGCGCACTCAGCAATGTGGTCATTTACCATACCTGTAGCCTGCATATGCGCATAGCAAATGGTAGTTCCAAAAAACTTGAAACCTCGTTTCTTCATGTCTTTAGCTATGGCATCAGAAATTTCAGTCCTTGCCTGAATATCGTCTTGGCTGGCCAGGTGGTTGATAATTGGTTTTCCATTGGGCATGAATGAATACATATATTTATCAAAGGAGCCGAATTCCTTTTGAACTTGGAGAAACAGCTTTGCATTACTAATGGCCGCAAGAATTTTCAATCTATTCCTAATAATGCCGGTATCCTGCATCAAACGATCTACATCTTCCTGGGTAAACTGAGAAACCTTTACGGGATCGAAATCTGCAAAAGCTTTGCGATAGCCCCCACGCCGGCGCAGAATGGTTATCCAGCTCAATCCGGCCTGAGCCGATTCTAATATTAAAAATTCGAAGAGAACTCTATCATCGTGCACTTCCTTGCCCCATTCTTCATCGTGATATTTTACATATAAGGGATCGGATCCACACCATGTGCAGCGGATTAAGGCTGAACTAGCAGTTGACGGTTCGGAAGTATTAGTTGAAAGCCGGGAATTTGAAGCCATGGGTTAAGCCAGTTTATTTTTACAATGTTTTTTTTTGATTAAGAACTTTTAGAGGTTATTCATCATGAAAGAGCCATGACTCCCCTAAACTACTACTCTCCCGGCCGCCAGAATACCTTCTTAAAATTAACCACCTTATCGTTCTCCACTTCAACGCCCTCGCTTTCCAGCATTTGCTGCATCAGGTTGGGACTTGTAAAATGAAATTTACCTGTTAATAAGCCGGCGCTGTTGACCACCCTATGGGCAGGCACCGCAGGATAAATATTTCCGCAGGCACCCATAGCATAACCAACCATACGAGATGAACCCTTCGTTCCAAGGTACTCGGCAATTGCTCCGTAGGATGTAACTCTCCCAGTAGGAATTTTTCTAACTACTTCGTAAACCTTTTCATAGAAGGACTCTTTATCCATTACTCTAAACTAAATTTAAGATAGTTAATGTTCTTGTCATCTGCCAGGTACTTTTTCTCGTAGTACGTCTTGATGGATAACACTTCATCCGCCAGTTCTGATTTATATAAATCTTCTGTACAGGCATGGAGTTTCAATTTCAATTCATCAATTTTCTCTGCAGTATAAGCATGAAGCCCATCATTATCAGTTTTCAAGTGAATAACTCCACCTGGTTTAAGTATCTGCCGGTATTTTTCGAGGAAACCGGGGAAAGTTAAGCGTTTCTTTTCGCGGCTAATTTGCGGCTGAGGATCTGGAAACGTAATCCAAATTTCTGAAACTTCTCCCGCAGCAAAATAATCCAGGATATTTTCAATCTGAATACGAAGAAAAGCTACGTTTGTAATGCCTTCTTCAATGGCAGTTTTAGCACCACGCCAAATCCTGTTACCTTTATAATCTACCCCAATAAAATTCTTCTCCGGAAACATCTTTGCGAGATTTACAGTATATTCCCCCTTTCCGCATGCCAATTCTAAAACTATCGGGCTCTCGTTGCGAAAATGATTAACATTCCAGCTTCCCTTAAAACTTTTACCCTCATCCAATTGTAAGACATTAGAAAATGTCGCGATTTCGGCGAAGCGCCTTAACTTATCTTTACCCATGATTTATAAGGCACAAAAATAAAACTTTATATTTGGGGCTACAGGAACATTACGTGGAAAAATACGCAAAAATTTATGTGGCAGGCCACCGGGGAATGGTAGGCTCTGCAATTGTTAGAAAACTTGAAAAAGAAGGATATACAAACATTATCACAAGGGGCTCCAAAGAACTAGACCTCAGGAACCAGCAGGCTGTGGCAGATTTCTTTGCCGACGAAAAGCCTGATTATGTTTTTTTAGCTGCTGCAAAAGTTGGCGGCATTATAGCTAACAACACATATCGCGGAGAATTTCTGTATGACAACCTGATGATCCAAAATAACATCATCCACAACTCGTACCTGAATGGTGTGAAAAAACTGATGTTTTTAGGCTCTAGTTGTATTTATCCTAAAATGGCTCCGCAGCCATTAAAAGAAGAATATTTATTAACCGGACCGCTTGAGCCCACAAACGAGCCTTATGCGATAGCAAAAATTGCAGGTATAAAAATGTGCGACGCTTACCGCGACCAGTATGGCTGTAACTTTGTATCTGTAATGCCAACCAACTTATATGGCTACAATGACAATTACCATCCGGAAAACTCGCATGTATTGCCAGCTTTAATCCGCAAATTCCACGAAGCAAAGGTTGATGGAAAAGACAAAGTAACCATCTGGGGAACAGGAAGCCCAATGCGTGAATTTTTATTTGCTGATGATTTGGCAGAAGCTTGCTTCTACTTAATGGAAAATTATAACGAGCCTGGACTGGTAAATATTGGAACAGGCGAGGATGTCACCATTAAGGATCTTGCTTTAACTGTTAAAGAAGTGGTTGGTTTTGATGGAGAGCTGGAATTCGACACTAGCAAGCCAGATGGAACTCCACGTAAATTAATGGATGTTAACAAGTTGCATTCTTTTGGATGGAAGCACAAGGTGGAATTGAAAGAAGGAATTGCTTACGCTTATCAAGACTTCTTAACTCAATTTGTTGAGCGATAAACTTATTCTATGTTGATAGTTCATGGCGAGTAGCTGCCTGAACTATCAACTATAAAAGCCATTACTAGTATGCCTCGCTATCTGGCGGGATACCATAGTCTTTTGTCTTGGGGGCAGAACCTTTTACTCCAGAAGATTTCTTTTTAAAAAAACCACTCACCTTATCAACAATACCAGATAATGCATTGGAATTAACATGCCCGGCAGCCTTCTGAGATAAGAATGTAATCAGAGTCTTCATAATCAAGCCCGATTTTTTAAACACTACCCCATTTAAGAAAAGTGGTAGGATAACCCTCGAAATATTTGTTATAAAATCCTGATTAACGAAATCTTTTAGAAACGACTGCTTACCCGAAGTGGTTTTAAACAAGCCTCCCAATGTATTAAAAATAGCTTTCGGGCTGCTTAATTGCTCTTTTAAAAATTCTTCCTGCTTAAACTGCTGAACTTTCAGGAATTGAATTTCAGCCTGTAATTCTGCTAAACTGCTAAAAGCCTTTTCCATTTATTTTTTACGTTTAAATATACGCTTTACTAAAAAATCGTTCAGATAGTTATTAATTAAGCGGTCTTTGGTAAACAATACAATTAAAGCCAGAGCCAAATATATTAAAGTAACTATACCAAAACCACAGGCATAGGAGCCCGTGCATTCACCAATCCATAGTGCTAAAGTAAATGAGGCAAAAAGAAAGGTGAGGATACCCGCTACTATAACGAAAATATCAGTAACCAGGCTTGAGGCAACAACAGTCACCTTTTCTATAAAAGTAAGCCTGGTAAGCTCAAGGCGAGTAGAAATATACTCTTTTAATAAATGAAATATGTCCGGAGTTTTTTGCTCTTGTTTCTCTTCGGTTGTTTCTGCCATAAACAGTTTAGTTAAAAAATAAGATCCTGGCCGTTAAACCAGGATCATAATTAAATTTGTTCTGACACAGGAGCTTGTTGATGCTCAGTTCCATTAAAACCTTCAGAAGAAGAGAACTTTGACTTAACGTTATCTACAACTTTATCTTTAAAAGCTGTTAGGTTCTCAATTTCTTCCGCTGCACGGTCTTTAATGGTATCCCCTAAATTTTTTAGGGCATCATTTAATTTATCTCTTGTTTCTGAGCCCTTTTCTGGGGCAAATAAAATGCCTAGAGCAGCGCCTGCAGCTACACCGGCCAATAATGCTACTAAAACTTTGGTATTGTCGTTCATGGCTAAAAAGTTAATTGTTTTCTATTAGGATAATAATGAATAGTGTATGCTATAATACAATATTTTCAGTTAAACGGTTTGAATAATTTATTTTTTAAACGGGGTGTGTATCATTTGCCCGGTATATATACACATGCAGTACTGACTTATAATTCTTCGTCTATCGATTTTATTTTTTCAAGCCTATCAGTGGCGATTCTGCTGGTTTCATAAATTTTTACGGTTAAAATAAAGTATGAAAGTAGCAATGGGCCAAACACAAGCCCCATTATTCCGAATACAGGAATCCCGATAACGACTCCTATAACCGTTATTATTGGATGGATGTTTCCAACCTTCTTCGCTATAAGGAAACGAATTACATTATCAATATTAATCACTAGTACAAAGCCCCAGATAAGAAGCCCGATTCCTGCCCTATCGTTGCCGTTGGCCATTTCTAACAATGCCGCCGGAACGAATACAAGTGGCGAGCCCAAAACAGGGATGAAAGATAAAAAGGTTGAGATAACGCCCCAAAAAATGGCATCTCGAATGCCGAACATAAAAAAACCTATGCTTACAAGTCCCCCCTGTACCAGGGCTATCAGCCCTTGCCCTAACACATTTGAATATGTAGTGTTTTTCAGCTCAGCAGCAAATTTAAGTGCATTTTGCTCCCTGAACGGTGAATATTTAATCGCTTCTGATTCAAATTTTTCGTGATTAATAAACATAAAATAGAGCAGAAAGTACATTATCACAATACCAAGCAGAAGATCGAAGGCACCGCCAATAATTGAAGGGAATAGGTCGCTTATGTAGGCAGTAACCCTCTGCATAGCATTTTCCACAAGGTCTGGCTGGTGAAGCTTCGACCCAAGAAAATCATCTATACGCCGTACAAGAATTTTGAGTTTAATCGGGTCGTTTTCAAATTCGGAAATCCTATCAATTACCATCAGGCTTAGAAGGAAAAAAGGCAGCACAATAATCAAAAACGAGCTCGCAATCAGGCTGATGCTTGCCACAATCCTATTCCATTTCCAGTGCATAGTTATATACAGGTATACAGGGCGAAGGATTGTATACATAATAACAGTACTTAAAAGGGCACCCGCAATAAAGCGTAAAGAATAAAGAATACAGCACCCGAGGATGATAAGAATGATAAGCAGTATGTTGTTACGTTGCTTATAGTTAAATACAGCCATAAAACATCAGGTAATTAAAGGCAAGCATATTTCGGATTGCCTGAATAACGACAATCAATAAACATACCTGGCGCTCTATTGTTACGAAGCTATATTATTCAACTGGAAGAGTAATAACAACACTTGTGCCTTTATTTTCAGTACTAGTCACTTTTAAAGTACCATTATGTGCCTGAATAATGCGCTGTGAATGTGTTAAGCCAAGGCCCGATGCTTTAGGTTTAGTAGTGAAAAAGGGTTCGAATATCTTTTCGAGGTCGTTCTCCGGAATACCCGACCCGTTGTCTTTAATCTCTAGCGTTATAGCCTCGGCCCCCTTCTTAACCTCTACCACAACCTCTCTTTTTCCAGCATCAGGATGGATGGCATCTGCTGCATTTTGAAAGACATTTTGCAAAACAAAGGCTAATTTTTCTTTGTCGGCATTCAACCAAACTTTACCATCTATTTGCGTTTGAATTTCCAGATTATAAAGGCTTTCTGCTTCGAGCACCGAAGTATTAACCAATTTATTAAAATCTGTTTTCTTCATTTTTATGCCGGAAGTACCCGTGCTGGCGATTAGCTCTGCGGTAAGTTGGTTTATTTTTTCGCAGTTCTTTTTTACGATATCCAGAACAATTAAATCTTCCTGTCGGCTCGAATCGATACGAAGGTCGTCTACTGCAAGGTTAATATTTGAAAGTGGGTTATAAATCTCTACAGCGAAATTTTTGGCGGTACGCTCTATCGCAGATAGCTTTTTTTCAAGATCTAGCTGATGCTCCTTGTCTTTATGCGGAGTGAGGTCGTGAATTATAGTGTAGTAAAGCTTTTCGCTATCATTATCCGGAAGTTGCTGAAAAGACGAAATGCTACCAACCTTAACCACTCCGGTTTTGGTTACAAATTCGCATTCCATATCTGTTACCGAACCCTTGCTTTCCATCGCCACAATGTATTGAGCCCTGGTGCTTCGGTCTTTGTAAAAATCAGCAGCATTGGCAAACAGCATAGCTTCTTTTGTAAGGCCGAAAAATTCAAGCGCAGCATTATTTGCCTCTAAAATTCGTCCTTCGATGTTGGTGATTGCCATAGGGTCTTTAGAACGCTCAAAAATAATCCTAAACTGCGTTTCGCTCGTTTTCAGCCTTTCGAGGACTCTAAAGTTACTTATCGAGTACCTAAGAGCTCGCTCAAGGATGCGGCTGTTCACTTCGTCCTTAACCAAATAATCAGCAGCGCCCAGGCGCATTGCCTCTTGATCTATTTTTGAATCACCTTTGCCAGTTAATATGATTATTGGCTTATTACAATTAGACTTAACTGCCTCGTCAAGCAATTCTAACCCCGAAAATTTGCCCAGCCGATAATCTACCAGAAAAACATCATACAGGTTCTTGAGCATCAAACCAATGGCCTCCATATAGTTATTGCACCAACTTAACTGGTAATTATCCCTGGCTGGGCCTTGATTAAGCAAATCCCGGGTAAGGATATAATCATCCTCGTCGTCGTCTATTAGCAATACTTTTGTGATAGGCATAGCTCAGTTAATTTATTTGTCTAAGTTATCCATGATGTTGTAATTGTTGCTGTAATTTTTACTAATTCGGAAAAAGATGAGGGTTTTGTATAAAACCCGACAGCGCCCATTTTCAACACGGTTTCCTCGTCGGCTTTAGACTTAGAAGTTGTCAAAATTACAACGGGAACATCTTGAAATAAATTGGATTTTTTCAAATAGCTTAAAACCTCTGTTCCGGGGGCTTTAGGCATATTCAGGTCAAGTATAAAAAGATCTGGAAGAATCGCCGCCTCCTCTTTAGAAAAATCCCTTAAATAGTTAAGAAGCTCTTCGCCATTATCAAAAAATATAAGCATAGATGAAGTGCCATTTTCTGCAAATGCCTCGTTTATAAGCAACCTATCATCCGCATCATCTTCTGCAATTAAAATAACCTTTTCTTTATTCATCTTAGTTAATTGAGGGGCAAAAATATCCGGAATAACGCTCCCTCATTCTCTTTGCCATCAGCTTCTATTATTCCGTTATGGTTTTCAACAATTTTTTTGCAGATAGCAAGCCCAATACCGGTCCCCGGGTATTCGTTCCTGGAATGCAGGCGGTTAAACAAGATAAAGATCTTGCTTGCGTACTGGTTATCAAAGCCAATACCATTGTCTGCTATCTCTATTTTACAATATTCTTTATCGTCCAGTAAGCTTGTACGGCTAATTCCGCTTACAGTTTCTGAAGTTATTTTTATTTGTAAAGGGCGCCCTTCAGCAGCAAATTTTAAAGAGTTGCTAAGAAGGTTCTGTAACAACTGGTTTAACTGCGTGGGTACGGCCTTTACTTTAATTGTTTGGCTTACATTAATTTCAATATTCGCATGTTTCTTGTCGATAGCGTATTCCAAATCAAGTAAAGCCTGAGTAATGGCATAATGCAGGCTAAGCCATTTTAGTTCATCGGCTTTTCTGCTTATGCGTGAGAAAGTTAGCAAATCGTCTATTAAAAGCTGCATGCGTTCTGATGCGCTGCCCATTCTGTTAACGTAATCCATTCCCTCAGCCGGTAACACATCGCTGTAACGATCTTTCAACCTCCCGCCAAAAGCCCTGATCTTTCTTAGGGGCTCCTGCAAATCGTGAGAGGCTATATAGGCAAACTGTTCAAGGTCTTTATTTGACCGGTTTAATTCCACCACCTTTAACTCGAGCTCTTGCTGCGCCATCTTTATATCAGAGATATCGTGCATAACTACCAGCGCTCCAAATATCCCTCCAGCAGGCAAGTACACAGGCGAAAAAGTGATTTTAAACGACTTTTTATCGATTTTATAGTCCAGCCGGCTTTCAGTACCGCTTAAAGCAGTGTTAATATATAGCGATGGTTTATGAAAATTATCGCCAAAAACAAGAGAATTAAAACTCTCTGCATTTTTGATCTGGGCATTCCCTTCTATTGCATCCAGGGATGGGCCGCCGGCAAAAACAAGAGAATGCTCCCTGTCGAATAGAAACACAGCACTATCTGGCATGTTCCGGCTGATAGACTGGTAAATGCTTTCACTTCTCTCCAGCAACAACGAAGTATTTTTCAGCTCCGTAATGTCCTGTGTGTTGCCTAAAACCTTATTTACGTTCCCATGAAAATCGGTGATGAATTTCCCCTTCAAAGACAGGTAGCGAACATCGCCGTTGGGCCTTATAATCCTGTATTCAATGGAGAACGGGGCAAGACTATGCGGAGTATCTGCCAGTATAGTTACAAAATGTTGTACGTCGTCCGGATGGATCAAGGTTAAATAAAACCGGAGATCCACTTCAGTTGAAGCCGGTGCTAGGCCGTGAATCCTGTATAGCTCATCCGACCAATAGAATACATTTTTATCCTGGCGCCACTCCCAGCTTCCATTATGCGACAAGGCTTCTGCTTCGTTTGATAGCATTTCCCTTTGGGATAGTTGATAATGGGCTTCCTTTAACTCGGTAACATCCAGCAATGTGTTAACTAACTTATTGTCGGCCGCCGAAAAATGCCCTTGCCCCAACAACCACCTTATTTCTCCATCGCTTTTTTTTATCTGAAATTCGAATGAATACGGCTCTTTATTTTTTGCTGCTGAAGAAAGTATCAATTCGAATTCTCTTCTTTGCGGCTCTATGATTAGATCTCTCCACACGCTTCTTGAAGGCTGAGATTCGTGTATATCCAGGCCAAGAATGTGATACATCCCGTCAGACCAGGCCATTTCTCCTGTTTCCAGAGCATAATCCCAGCTTCCCATTTTGGCAATTTTTTCAGCATTAGCCAGCGAAACCTCTCTTTTTTTTAAAGCATGTTGAGTAATAATCCGTTCGCGTACCTGCGAATGCAGCTGCTTTATGATCTTTTTTTCTCTACGGATGGTTTCCCAATAATTAAAGCCAATTCCAAGCAAGGGAATAAGGTAATTTACCACTCTTAGATAATAAGCCGAGTTAAAGTACACGTCAAAAGGCAGTTTGTGCACGGCCATGGCTAGTTGTGCCAATGCTGCAGGAATTATACTGATTGATAATAGCCTGGAAAACAAAGATGGATAGCGATTACTAAAATTGGGCAGCAAGAAGAGGCCCAGTGCTATATATTCCAGCAGCACCGCCAATTCTAAAGGGTGAGTTATAAGGGAATCTTGCTTTATAAAAGGGAACGGGGTATAAAAAAATGTTAGGCTTACCACCGAAAATAGGGCAACCAAACAAAAAGCAGATAATGACACTAGCTTAAAGTTCTTTTTATTGGTATTTCGAAGCTTCCGCGGATTTATAAAACTGAAATAGCCTACGCCTCCTGCCATCAAAACAACATGAAGCATTCGGCTTAAGAACCATCTGAAATAGGCGCTTTCCCCGGTAATAGGCTGCCCAATTTCGTATATAAGGTAAAATAGTTCGTAAAGTCCTACAGTAAATAATACAGCCCCTATTATTGGAGTTGCCAGAACTCGTTTGACATAATAATCGACAACGGATAAGGCCCCTGTAATAAGGGCGGCCATGATGCCAAACATAAGCCAAATTGCAAAGCATACGATTCCGGGGCTAAGCATGGCTCCGTTTATAGCCTGAGGCCCGCCATGTGGTGAAAAAGGAGGCCAGAATAAAAAAGGAATAATACAACTTAAAAGAATTACCCAGACAACCAAAGGAGGAGCCTGAACTTTATTTAAGCCGCTTATTAACCGGCCGTTAGAATCCATCTACTCTAAATTAATAGCCTTCATTTTGTTGTAGAGCGTTTTTCGGTCGATGTTAAGGATTTTAGCTGCCTTGGTTTTATTGAAATTAACTTCTTTCAGAACTCTTAAAATGGTTTCATACTCAGCCTCTAGAGCAGCGTCTTTAAGCCCTTTTTTGGCACTCTCTTTATTTTGGATTGAACCAACGGCGGTTTCAATTGCAGAAACACGGGCAAAAGTTGAAAGCTCTAGGGGAAGTGCTTTAAGCTGAATTTTATTGGTTTCGGTAAGCAATGTAGCCCTCCTGATTACATTTTTAAGCTCGCGGATATTTCCTGGCCAGTTATATGTAAGCAGACACTCAATAACTTCCTCAGAAAAGCCCTCGATATTACGATTCAGCTCTCTGTTAGCCACTTTCAGAAACGTATTGGCAAAAAGCAGAATGTCATTGCCTCGCTGCCTCAGGGCTGGAAGGTGGATACTGAATTCGTTAAAGCGATGGTATAAATCTTCACGGAAACGGCCTTTTTGAATTGCTTCTGTAAGATTTTCGTTGGTTGCAACTATAATCCTTACATCCAAATCGATCTCTTTAGTGCTTCCAATCCTTTTTACCTTGCGCTCCTGAACGGTCCGCAACAAAGCTGCCTGTATGTCGTAGGAAAGATTTCCCACTTCATCCAGGAACAAGGTGCCTCCGTTTGCCATTTCAAAGTGCCCGATTTTGGTATACAATGCACCTGTGAACGAACCCTTTTCGTGCCCAAAGAACTCACTTCCTGCAAGCTCTTTAGTTAATGAACCGCAGTCCATTGCGATAAAAGGCTTGTCTTTGCGATTACTTTTTAAATGGATAGCCTTGGCAACCGATTCTTTTCCTGTACCGCTTTCGCCGGTAAGGATTACACTGTAATTTGTAGGTGCAATCAGTTCGATTTGCTTCTGCAACTCGCGAGACGCAGTATCATCGCCTGTTACGAACTCCTCAGGCAGTTCGCTGCTATTTGAAACCTTCTCCTTCTTCCCATGACCGGCCGCCTCATTATCAGAAGGATAACTTTTAGACAAGGCTTCCTGTGTTTCAAGGGCTTTGTTTATTGTGTTTAAAATCTCATCGGGATACAATGGCTTGGTGATATAATCGTAAGCACCAAGCTTTATCAGCTCAACAGCTAGCTTTATATCGGAATATCCGGTAATAATAATTACTCCGGTTGAAGGATAAGATGCTTTTATCTTTTTCAGCATTTCCCGCCCATCAGTATCTTCAAGCCTGAAATCGCAAAGCACTAAATTGAACCTCTCTTTAGAAAGCATCTCCAGGGCCACATTGCCATGCGTAGCAGTCGCCACTTCAAAACCATTTCTGGTAAGAAATTTTGAAAGCAGCAAGCCGATATTTATCTCATCATCAACAATTAAAATTTTCCTCATAACTAGAAAATTGGCTGTATAAAGGTAAATGTAATATTTTTGCTGGGAAAAATTTTCTACAAAATAGACTAAAAATAAGTTTTATACGTCTTTTTCCATGCAAAAGATTGTGTTATTTGAAAACTTATTGTGTTTCACGCAAAAATGATTTTACTACTTTTGTAGCTTTTGAATTCCATATATGAGCGAAGAACGATCATTAAACTTTATAGAAGAAATAGTTGAAGAAGATATAAAAAATGCCAAAAACGGAGGCCGGTTGCTTACCCGTTTCCCGCCCGAGCCAAATGGCTATCTTCATATCGGCCATGCCAAATCTATATGCTTAAATTTCGGGCTGGCACTTAGATACAATGGAAAAACAAATCTTCGGTTTGATGACACTAACCCTGAAACTGAAGAAACTGAATATGTTGAAAGCATTAAAGAGGACGTTAAATGGCTGGGATTTGAATGGGAAAACGAGCTATATGCGTCTAATTATTTTGGGCAACTATACGATTTTGCAGTTAAGCTGATCAAAAAGGGACTGGCTTATGTGGATGACAGCACTCCGGAAGAAATAGCGGCACAGAAAGGTACCCCAACCGAACCAGGAACACCCTCGCCATACCGCGACCGGAGCATTGAAGAAAACCTTCAGCTATTTGCGGATATGAAGGCTGGAAAATATAAAGATGGCGAGAAGGTTTTAAGAGCTAAAATTGATTTGGCATCGCCAAACATGCACCTTCGCGACCCTTTGATGTACAGAATCAGACATGCACACCACCACCGCACAGGCAACGATTGGTGTATTTATCCGATGTACGATTTCGCTCATGGACAATCTGACTCTATCGAAGAGATTACGCATTCAATCTGTACGTTGGAGTTTATACCTCACCGCCCGTTATACGATTGGTTTATTGAAAAACTGGACATATTTCCAAGCCGCCAATACGAATTTGCCCGCTTAAATATGACCTATACGGTTATGAGCAAGCGTAAACTTTTGCAATTGGTAAATGAGGGTTTTGTTAGCGGCTGGGACGACCCACGCATGCCTACGATAAGTGGCTTACGAAGAAGAGGCTTCACTGCTGCGTCTATCCGCGAGTTCTGCGAGCGCATTGGTGTTGCTAAGCGCGAAAATATTATCGATGTGAGCTTGCTTGAATTCTGCGTACGCGAAGATTTAAATAAAACCGCATGGCGCAGAATGGCTGTACTTGATCCGATTAAGCTGATTATCACCAACTATCCTGAGGGAGAAGAAATCCTTTACGGAGAAAACAACCAGGAAGCAGAAGGAGGAGACGGCATTCGCGAGATTCCATTTAGCCGCGAACTTTGGATTGAGCGTGAGGACTTTATGGAAAATGCGCCTAAAAAGTTTTTCCGACTGGCACCAGGCCTTATGGTACGCCTTAAACATGCTTACATTGTTAAATGCGAGGATTTTGTGAAGGACGAAAGCGGCAATGTTACAGAGGTGCATTGTAGCTATATTCCGGAATCAAAATCGGGACAAGACACTTCAGGCATAAACGTTAAAGGAACTATCCATTGGGTTAGTACAGCCCATGCCGCTACTGCAGAGGTAAGAATGTACGACCGCCTTTTTCGCACGGAAGACCCTTCTGCCAATGAAGGCGACTTTAAAGAATTGATTAACCCTGAAAGTTTACAGATAAGCCCTCAAGTTTATATAGAACCAGACTTAGCAAAAGCTGAACCAGGAAAGGGCTATCAGTTTATTCGCAAAGGATATTTTACCCTTGATAAAGACTCCACTCCAGAGAAACTTGTATTCAACAGAACTGTAGGGCTGAAGGATACCTGGGCGAAGGAAGTGAAGAAAGGATAGCGTTGAGGTGTGAGGCATCAGGTATGAGCTGTGAGCGATTAGCTTTTAGCTTTTAGCTGATACCTCATCGCTGATGCCTGATACCTAAAAAAAAACTATACCCAAAATGGCAACTCTACCTCCTTTAGCCGAACGAATGCGGCCAGCAACTCTTGATGAATATGTTGGACAATCTCACCTGGTGGGGCCGAATGCTATTTTACGCCGGGCGATTGAAAGCGGCAACCTGCCTTCTTTAATTTTATGGGGGCCGCCGGGCGTTGGCAAAACAACCCTGGCTTACATTATTTCTCAACAACTGCATCGTCCATTTTTCAGTTTAAGTGCTATTAACTCTGGCGTTAAGGATGTTAGGGAAGTAATTGAAAAAGCGGCTAAGCTAAAGGAAACCGAAGAACATCTCCCTGTTTTATTTATTGATGAGATTCACCGCTTCTCTAAATCGCAGCAAGACTCTTTATTAGGTGCTGTGGAAAGAGGGCTCGTGACCTTGATTGGCGCAACTACCGAAAACCCTTCGTTTGAAGTAATTTCGGCTTTGCTATCGCGATGCCAGGTTTACATCCTAAAACATCTTACGGAAGATGACCTTCTCCAGCTCATTCAGCGTGCTTTAAAAGAAGACAAATACCTGTCTAAAAAACAGGTTACGATAACAGAACATGAGGCTTTGCTGCGCTTAAGCGGTGGCGATGCCCGCAGATTGCTTAATGTACTTGAAATTGTAATTAACGCAATTGGCAAGGATGAAATTGAGATAACTAATAAGCTTGTTCTGGACAATGTGCAGCAAAACATGGCGCTATACGATAAAGCCGGCGAGCAACACTATGATATTATTTCGGCCTTCATAAAATCTATCCGCGGAAGCGACCCTAATGCTGCTGTTTACTGGCTTGCCCGTATGATTGCTGGTGGAGAAGATCCGTTGTTTATTGCACGGCGATTGCTGATTCTTGCTTCTGAAGATATTGGCAATGCGAACCCCAACGCTTTGCTTTTGGCGAATAACTGTTTCCAAGCGGTAAATGTTATCGGCTGGCCCGAATCGCGGATTATACTCTCACAAACAGTGACTTACCTCGCGTCTTCTGCAAAAAGCAATGCCAGTTATGAGGCAATTAACAAAGCTCAGGAGCTGGTTGCCCGCACCGGCGATTTACCCGTACCACTGCATATTCGCAATGCACCAACCAAATTGATGAAGAATATTGGTTATGGTAAGGATTATGCTTATTCTCATTCTTATGAAGGTAATTTTAAAGAGCAAGAGTACTTTCCGGAACAGCTTAGTGGCACCCGATTATTTGATCCCGGCAACAATGCTGCGGAACAAAAATTAAGGGAACAACTAAAACGATTGTGGAAGGATAAATACGGGTATTAAGACATACTATTTATCCTTACCGATGCTTTAATTAGTGCCAACGCCCTGATCGAACTTACTAAAACATCTTTAGAAGCGTGGTGCTGGTTTTGGCTTACCAGTTTGATATAGTCTGAACCTAAGTCGGATTTTTGAATATACTTTACCAGCGTCAAATCTTCATCGTCCACCCTCAAAGAAAGAATATACATTTCTCCCCAAAAAATTCCGCCTAAGATATCGTGCACCTGCTTATACATTACGATATCGCCGCTCTTTAATAGAGGATACATGCTATCGCCCTTAATATAAACGGCTCCGTCGCATTTTGGCAGATTGGGAATTCGGATAAAATCCAGGACATTTTGCTTCTTATCAAATAGTTGGGTCAATCCGGCCGCTGCTTCGATATCGTACAAGGGCACATTTTGAATGTCTACTCTTCTGTCTGTTTTCATGATGTATTCTCTTGCTGGTTCATCGATTACAATTACATCCTGCGATGGTTTTGTATCATTCTGTGCAGATAAATCACGACCTATAAAGTCGTCAAAGGTAATGTGAAAATGATTCACTAAAGACATAATAAAACTGATTTTAGGCTCGGTTCCACGTTCATATGAAGCAATATTGTCCCGGCTGTATCCCAGTAGTTTTCCAAACTCTTCCTGATTACAACCGGACTCTAACCTTAAATACTTGATATTCTGCTTAATATAATTCATTGTGTGTTTTATTTTCACAAATCTATTTGCTTTGTGGTTTTAATTACCTTATTTTTGTGATACAGATTAACGCAAATGTAAATATAAATTACATATCGACGTAAAAAATCCAATAAATAATAAAATAAATCACATATAAGGCCTAAAATAAAACATGATGAGAACTACAATCACTTATACAAATACTGGTGCGGGGAGTTATTTACAAGCAGTAAGTATCAATAAACGCACGCGTGAGTTTCTGGAATACTCACATGAAGAATTCTGTAATCACCAGTTTGAGAACTATGAAGCTTTTGTAAGCCAGGATTTTTGTCAATATCCGGGGCTTATTAAAAAGATAAGGTATTCGAGCATGTTTAGAAAATTTTGGAATGCCGAATGGCTTTATCGCAATAAAACGGAGTTTCTGCCTTTTGCAGAAACCTGCAGCCTGAGTGTTAAGGATTTACGAGGTGAGTATTTATTTATGCATAGTACTGAACGGCTGCTAAACCAACCTGGCTTTATAAGCAGGTATGAAGATCTTTTAAAGGACATTATTTCAGGACAACCTACTTCTTTATAGTTATGAGACTGAGCTTAAACAGAGACCAGGCAGAGGGCTTGTATAATTTGCTATGCCACCTGCTACAGCATTATCAGCCGGAAAATATTAATGAACGGCTAATTGAGGACATGGCCAGGCGGGTTTGTGAGAAACTTAGAAAAAAGGTTACCGGCTCTTTTATAAAGGAATATGCCATTGTAATTAGTGCGGAGGAGGCTAAGGGTTACTGGCTTTTCTTTGAACAAAACTCTATTGGCCAAGACTTTTTATCTGAGAAACGGATTGTACGGCAACAATGCGATTTGATTAATTTAACTTATGGATGAGGCTGATGAATATCGGGCTCTCCAATCCTTCGAAAACTGAAAACACCTAAAACTTTTAAAATGGCTTACAATAACAACAACAAATTTTTGAAAATTAAAGAGATTCAGGACCTGTTTTTATTGCACAAACAACCCGGAGTTACAACACGCCATGTATACAAAACTCAGATTTATCCGCGATACAGGATCAGTATCGCCACGTTTTATAATTACATGGGAATTAATGTAAGAAAGGAGCTGAAAGACTTGAATTTGGTAGAATAACCACGGGTTGCCCCCGTGGTTGCTTAGATTCAAGCCTTTTCAGGCTTGCTTAGCAGAATATACTATGCGATTAAACCAGCCGCCGGTAGCTTTTTTCTATTTCTTAAGTAAATGATTGAGCTAAAGCATGACGGCAATGGATATGACTTTCTGGATGCTTAGGCTTAAGGCTATAGTTGCATTTCGCGGCAAAATGCAACTATAGCCAACCCCAATCTACCGAAGGCCTAGCTTTTCAATTTGTAAAA
>CBIHNR010000002.1:0-69222 GCA_966211215.1 uncultured Pedobacter sp. | reverse complement strand
CATGGTACGATAAACCTTATCCTCCATGTCTTTACGCTTGGTTGGTAAATTCGTTGGAATTTCAACCACATCCAGTTTATAAATCTGCCATAACTCGCCCGCTTCTGTAGTTGCAGTACCGGTCATACCAGCAAGCTTATGGTACATTCTGAAGTAGTTTTGCAAAGTAATGGTTGCATAAGTTTGTGTCGCATCCTCTACTTTCACATTCTCTTTCGCTTCAATAGCCTGGTGTAATCCGTCGGAATAACGACGGCCTTCCATGATACGGCCAGTCTGCTCATCAACAATTTTTACCTTGCCTTCGTCAATAATGTACTCCACATCGCGTTCGAAGACGGTGTAGGCTTTTAATAATTGGTTTACAGAGTGAATACGCTCAGACTTGATAGAGAAATCTCTCATCAACTCATCTTTGCGGGCTATTTTTTCATCATTAGGCAATGAAGACTTTTCGATTTCAGCTATTTCAGTACCTACGTCTGGCATAACGAAGAAATGTGGGTCTTCGCCTGAAGCTGTTATTAGTTCAATCCCTTTCTCTGTTAGTTCAACCGAATTATGCTTTTCATCAATTACGAAGAATAATTCTGCATCGGCTTTAGGCATTTCTTTGCCTTGATCCTGCATGTAATAGTTCTCTGTTTTGGTAAGAACTTGTTTCATGCCAGGCTCACTGAGGTATTTGATCAGGGCTTTGTTTTTAGGTAAGCCTCTATGCGCCCTAAATAAGGCAAGGCCACCTTCGGTGGGACCGGTTTTTCCATCTGCAATTTGCTTTTTAGCTTCATTCAAAACAGATGTTATATAATTTTTCTGAGCATTTACCAAACGCTCAATCCTTGGCTTTAACTCATAAAACTCGTGCTCATCGCCACGAGGAATAGGGCCAGAGATAATTAATGGTGTACGGGCATCATCAATTAATACAGAGTCAACCTCATCTACCATAGCGAAATGCAACTTGCCTTGTACCAGGCTCTCTGGCGTATTGGTCATATTGTCTCGCAGGTAGTCAAAACCAAATTCGTTGTTGGTACCGAAAGTAATGTCTGCATGGTACGCTTTACGACGCGCTTCAGAGTTTGGCTGATGCCTGTCGATACAGTCTACCGATAGGCCGTGGAATTCAAAAAGAGGCCCGTTCCACTCAGAGTCACGGCGAGCAAGGTAATCGTTCACAGTCACGATATGAACCCCTTGTCCGGCTAATGCATTTAAGTAAGCAGGCAAAGTTCCTACCAGGGTTTTACCCTCACCGGTAGCCATCTGCGAGATTTTACCCTGATGAAGTACGATACCGCCAATAAGCTGCACATCGTAGTGAATCATATTCCAGGTCACTTCATTTCCGGCGGCTAACCAGGTATTATGGTGAATCGCTTTATCTCCTTCTATTTTAACGTTAGGCTTACGCGCCGCAAGTTCCCTGTCAAAATCGGTAGCAGTTACTTCAATGGTTTTATTTTCGGTAAATCGGCGAGCTGTTTCTTTAACTACGGCAAAACCCAGAGGCAAAACCTCCAACAAAACTTTTTCAAGCTCTTTATCGCGATCTTTAATCAGCTTATCAACCTCATCGTAAATTTCAGTTTTATCGTGGATCGCCAAGGCGGGATCTTCAGCTTTTGCCCTCAAAGTAGCTATCTCTTTGTCGATTTCAGCCAAAGCCTCGGCAATTTTTGCTTTAAGCTCAAGTGTCTTACCTCGCAATTCATCATTGCTAAGGTTCGAGAGCTTAGCATATTCAGCCTTAATTTGATCAACCAAGGGCTGAATCTGTTTTATATCTCGTTCAGATTTACTTCCGAAAATTTTATTTAAAAATCCTAACATGGTGTCGTTGTAAAAATGCTTACTACTCAACAATTAAGCCATCAACATAGATAAGCCATATTGTCATACAAGTGCAAAATTAGACTAATTAATCAATTATAGTTCAGTTGAATGCCATAAATTATAAGCTATTTTAAAAAACTTTAAATGCATTTAGAGTACATTCTCAGAAAGCCTTTAAAATTAAGCCATTCCAGGTAATTTGACTTCGGCTGCTTTTAAATCTTCAATTACCTTTTCTTGTAATTTCAATTTGGTATCTGAAAAAGCTGCAGGCGAAACCCATACATTTAAGGTAACTTTATAGCCATCAGCATCTAACGATGATACTCCAATTTTAGGCGCAGGGGCAGGAAGTATGTTTCTTGAATTCTTGACCGTCTCCTCAACTATCGACCTAACCTCATTGAAATCAGTGCCATAGGTTACCTTCAACCCTATATCTAAACGGCGTTTTCCTTCGCGGCTTGTGTTGATAATTATTTCGTTGGATAATTTACTGTTCGGAATAATAACGGTTTTGTTATCTGCAGTGTTAATAACGGTATAGAAAATCTCAATAGTCTGAACGGTTCCTTCCTGCCCTTGGGCAACAATATTATCACCTACCCTAAAAGGCTTGAGAATTAAAATAAGTACACCACTAGCAAAATTCTGCAAAGTCCCAGACAAAGCTAAACCTGCCGCCACTCCGAATGCTCCAATAACTGTGGTAAAAATTGTGAGCTCGAGCCCAACAATCTGCATTACGCCAATAATCAGAAATATTTGTAAGGAAATAATGATTATACTTTTGAGAAATGGTTGAAGCGAGGGGTCGAGTTCCCGCTTATCCATGCCTGCTACCAGCAATCTTCTTACAAGTTTTATTAACCAGAAGCCAACAAACAGGAGTAGTATTGCGGTTAAAAACCTTGGCCCGTTGTGTATTATGAAGTCGTATACTTTATCGTCTATTTTTTTCCAATCCATAGTTTAAATGCTCTTCAATTAATATCCTTTAATTTTTTAAGTTCGATTTCAAGTTCTTCGATAGTAGGTAAACTACTTTTTAAATTTTCGGGTAAATTTTCTATAAATTGAAACTCGCTTACCCCCATTGGCTTTCCGATATCTCTTAATGCAAATTCAGCTTCTAAATTGTTTTTATCTCTGCACAGCAAGATGCCAATAGTGGGATTGTCATCCCCTTGCTTTAATAATGTATCTACCGCAGATAAATAGAAATTTAATTTACCTGCATACTCAGGAATAAATTTTGTATTCTTTAACTCAATAACCACATAACATTTAAGATGAATGTGATAGAATAGAAGGTCGATATAGTAGTCTGTATTTGCAATTTCCAGATAGTACTGCCTTCCTACGAAAGCAAATCCTTTTCCTAATTCCAGCAAGAACTTGGTGATATGTTTCAGGAGTTGGGTTTCAATATCCCTTTCTTTTGCGTTGGTATGTAAGTTTAAAAAATCAAAAATATAAGGATCTTTTAATGTTTGGCAAGCTAATTCCGACAGTGGTTGAGGCAACGTGTTATCAAAGTTTGTAATTGCTTTCCCTGTCCTTGTATATAAATTTGATTTCAACTGCAAAGCTAAAACATCTCTACTCCAATTATTTGCAATAGTTTGTGAGAGATAAAAATTGGCTTCTTTTATATTTCTCGATTTAGTAAAAATCAGAATATTGTGCCCCCATGGAATTTGTCCAACAAGCTGTTGGACCATTGATGTAGAATAAAAAGTATAGAACTGTTTGGCGTAGAACAGGTTTGAACGTGAAAGGCCCTTCATTTCCGGAAATTCCTGTTTTAGATCCCTCGACAATTGTTCAATAATCTTATCTCCCCAGTTAGCCTCAGACTGTTTATCGCAAATCATCTTACCCAGATCCCAGTAAAACTTTATCAACGCAGCATTAGCCGCTACAACCGCCTTTATTTGGCTATGGCGAATTCTAGACTTTATTTCAGCAAGCCAATTGTTATACTCAAGATCAAGATGCGATAAGTTCATTACAAAGGATAATCTCAAATATAGTAACCTTTAAATTATATGCTACCCATTCATAAAAAGCAAAGCCCCCGAAGAAGTACTCCGGAGGCTCTTATACTCTTCCCCTTTAAGGGATTTAGGGTTTTGTTACATCATTCCACCCATGCCGCCGCCCATTGGAGGCATACCAGCACCGGCTTTCTCATCTTCCGGATCGTCTGCTAAAACGCATTCTGTAGTTAATAACATAGAAGCGATAGAAGCAGCGTTCTCTAAAGCTACGCGAGACACTTTAGTTGGGTCGATTACACCTGCACCGATTAAGTTTTCGTAAACATCAGTACGAGCATTGTAACCGAAATCAGCAGTTCCTTCTTTTACTTTTTGAACTACGATAGAACCTTCGATACCTGCATTCTCGCAGATCTGGCGAAGTGGCTCTTCAATAGCACGACGGATGATCTGGATACCAGTATTCTCATCTTCGTTAGCACCTTTAAGGTTTGCTAAAGCAGCTACCGCTCGGATGAAGGCAACACCACCACCAGCTACGATACCTTCTTCAACTGCTGCACGAGTTGCATGTAAAGCATCATCAACACGATCTTTTTTCTCTTTCATCTCTACTTCAGTAGCAGCACCAACGTAAAGAACAGCAACACCACCAGCTAATTTAGCAAGGCGCTCTTGTAATTTTTCACGATCGTAATCAGATGTAGTAGTTTCGATTTGAGATTTGATCTGGTTAACACGAGCTTTTATATCATCAGCGTTACCAGCACCATTAATAACTGTAGTATTATCTTTGTCGATAATTACTTTTTCAGCCTGGCCTAAGTAAGAAAGGTCAGCATTTTCTAATTTATAACCTCTTTCTTCAGAGATAACAGTACCGCCAGTTAGGATAGCGATATCCTCTAACATTGCTTTACGGCGATCACCGAAACCAGGAGCCTTAACAGCCGCAACTTTCAATGAGCCACGGATTTTATTAACTACTAATGTAGCTAAAGCTTCTCCGTCTAAATCTTCAGAAATGATAACAAGAGGTTTGCCAGTCTGAACTTGTTTTTCAAGCACAGGAAGCAATTCTTTCATGCTGCTGATTTTCTTGTCGTAGATTAAAATGTAGGGGTTTTCTAATTCCGCTTCCATTTTATCAGCGTTGGTTACGAAGTAAGGAGAAAGGTAACCACGGTCAAACTGCATACCTTCTACAGTTTTAACTTCGGTTTCCGTACCTTTTGCTTCTTCAACAGTGATCACACCGTCTTTACCAACTTTACCCATTGCTTCAGCAATTAACGAACCGATAACTTCGTCGTTGTTTGCTGAGATGGCAGCAACTTGTTTGATCTTGTTGTTATCTTCGCCAACAGTTTGAGATTGAGATTTTAAGTTCTCAACAACTGTAGCAACAGCTTTGTCAATACCACGTTTTAAATCCATTGGATTTGCACCCGCAGCAACGTTTTTAATACCAGCAGTTACGATAGCCTGAGCTAAAACAGTGGCAGTAGTAGTTCCATCACCTGCGATATCTGCAGTTTTAGAAGCTACTTCTTTAACCATCTGAGCACCCATATTCTCGATAGCATCTTTTAATTCGATTTCTTTAGCTACAGTAACACCGTCTTTAGTTACAGCTGGAGAACCAAATTTTTTATCAATAATTACGTTACGGCCTTTAGGGCCCAAAGTAACTTTTACTGCATTTGCTAAGGTATCAACACCTCTTTTTAGAGCGTCACGCGCATCAACGTTGTATTTTACTTGTTTTGCCATTTCTTTTTAAATTATTGAATCAATAAAATGATAGAATTTTGAATTAGTGAATGATAGAATGAAGAGTCATTAGAGACCAGACATTTTCTCTTTCAATCCTTCTCTCATTAATTACAGAACTGCGTAAATGTCAGATTCACGCATAATTAAATACTCTTTGCCTTCGTAGTTAATTTCAGTACCGGCGTATTTGCCATATAAAACCTGGTCACCTACTTTAACAGTTAAAGGCTCATCTTTTTTGCCATCACCAACGGCAACTACAGTTCCTCTTTGAGGTTTTTCTTTAGCTGTGTCAGGGATATAGATTCCTGATGCTGTTTTTTCTTCTGCAGGAGCAGCTTCAACTACTACTCTATCTGCGATAGGTTTAATATTTAATGCCATAGTTTAATATGTAATTTGTTATCTGCTCCCAACTTGTCACTTTTTATGCCAAAGACACAATCAGACATTTTTGTCTAGAATTTTGTCAATTTTTCACTTGCTGTTTGCAGCGCTTAACTTTGCCTTAATGTAGAGATGTCAGCCTGTCAGTGAAATGTCAGATAGATGAGCCCAAGATTCGGCGGGGGTATCGAGAATTCAATACATTCCCTATACACTATCTATACTCAAACCATCCTTATATTACCCAAACATGCTTATTTGACTACTGAATAACTTAAAAGAGGGGCTTAAACCCAGCAGAGGGATCACAAAAAAGGCTTCCTTAATAGGAAGCCTTGGGTTTATATGGTATAAAATATCTTATTTCTTAGTTGTATCAGTTGCTTTTGGCATTGGCGCTATTGGTGCCGATACCGGAGCAGGCTTATTAATTTGTTCCTGAAGATCTTCGCCTTGTGAAGCAGCTCCGCTTCTTGGAACCGCCACGTTAATCAATAAAACCACTACCATTAGTGATATGATCAACACCCAAGTTCCTTTTTCAAGGAAATCGCCGGTACGCTGAACGCCCATTATATTGTTAGAACCAGCAAAACCAGAAGATAAGCCTCCGCCTTTAGGCTCCTGGATTAAAATTAGTAGCGCTAATAACACACAAATGATGATGGCTACAATAACAAGAAAGTAAAACATATCTTCTTTTTATTTAATTGATTCTCTTTTCTAATTCTGAAATTTGACCGGCAAAGTAAGTGCTTTTTTCCGGAAATTTCAAACTTAATTTTCTGTAAATGTCTATGGCTTTGTGATAATGCATTTGATCGATATAGATCTTAGCCAATGTTTCGGAAACGAGGTCTAAATGATCCTCGGAACTTTTTCTAGCCTTGTTTTCAGTATCAATCTTATTCGCAACAGGTGGCTTTATCTGTGGCTCTTCTTTTATGAAACGTTCAATAATGGAATCCTCCTTCTTACGCAGCTCGGCTTTAGAAAGCGCATCCTGTGTTTCGGGCAATGCATTAAGCTCAGGTTGCTGATGGAAAATATTCTCTATTATTTGCTGGTTTAGCGCAGGATCAGGAGCCATTATATGTGCCGCAGCCGGCGATTCAAGATATGGCTGATATGTGTCGGCATGTTCCGTTCTTGTTTTATGCAGCCACCAACGGAAGGTAAAAGGCATAGTTTCATCGTGATACTTTGAAACATCGCTAGGATCATGCTCAATCTCTGTTTCCTGACTAACAGGCATTGGAAAGCTTTCTTGCAGATCCTCTTTTTCGCGAACATCTTCAGGCTGCTGCAGCGGGTCTACTACCGATCTATCAAACACGAAATAATCGCTTGAGGCAATGCTATCTACAATTAACCTTTCTTCAGGAATCTGTTGACTACTTACCTCCGACGGTTTTGGCGCAGCAATCGAACCCGGAATTTCGCTGTTTTGAACTTCTGACTGCCTACTTTGCGAGTCAAAGCTTTCAATACTATAACTACTGAATCTAAATTCCGGAAACTCATTCTCCGGCACCACTGTCTCTATTTCATCTGCTAAAGCAGCGCCCTGGCTCGTCGCCGTGGCAGCAGCCAAACCTGAGGCGGCAAAACCTTCAAGAATGAGTTCAGGCTCTGGAATAACTGTTTCTATCCGCGGTTCTGATAAAACCAATTCATCTCTTGCTTCTGTTCTTTGGTTAGCATCCTCAGCACCGAATGAAGGCTCCGTCATTTCATCTTCTTCATCCTCCAGTTCTATATCTTCTTCACTTTCCCCCTGCTCTTCGTGTTCCGACTCAATCTCGGCAATCTCTTCAAATACTTCGCCTTCATCAGCATCACTATTATCCGAAATATCAGGAGATTCTGCCTCTATCGTGGGGACTTCTGATATCTCTTCAAAAAGTTCGTCTTCCTCATTAAAGGCCGCTTCAGGCCGGGCGTCCTTATCTACATGGGAGTAGGCTTCAGCTTCAATGTCAGCTATTTCTTCAAAAACTTCTTCGTCAGCAGATTCAGCATTTAAAGCCTTGTCTTGCTCCATGCCAGGCGCTTCTTCAGGTTGAATGTCAGCAATCTCATCGAAGACAGGCTCTTCTTCTATATCATTTCCTTCTTCAGAGCCCTCCCCTATAACACTCTCATCTTTAGTTTCCTCAAAATCTGCAGGCTCGCTTATTTCCTCAAAAACAAGCTCTTCTGCTACCTCATTTTTTTCATCAGAAACTTCACCTTCAAATCTTTCTTCTTCTTGTAAACTTGGTATTGTGAAATCCTCTGGTTCACCTATTTCTTCAAAAACAGGCTCCCCTTCTATCTCGTTTTCATCAGCGGCTTTCTCATCAGCACCTTCCGGCAGGCTTTGCTCCGCTAAATCTGTCAGTTCGCCAATCTCTTCAAAAACTGTTTCCCCTTCAGCCTCCTCATCTATCTCGGTAATATCTTGAGCTCCAATAAATTCTTCCTCAACTACGGGCGGCTCAATATTGGACTCCTGGGCTTCCGATTGCAACACCTCCTCGGTATCGGTATCTTTTCGTAAAGTTTGATCTTCCTTATTTAAGTCAAGTTCTCCAATTTCCTCAAAAACTTCCTCTCCTTCTCCTACTGTTTCTATCGCAAAGCTTTCTGATTGCCCTGGTTCATCCTTTATAGTCTCCTCTTCCTCTGCTTCTATAATTTGAGGAACGAAGTTTCCAACCAGTGACTGGGCTTCTGATTCCGAAAGCGGCTGTTCTTCCCCTATTGCCAGCCCCTTTTGCTTATCAAACTCCAATGGCACATAAGCCTCAACAACTTCTTTCTTATCGAAAAAAGTCCGCTTAACATCTCTGTAATGCTCTACATATCGATGTAAAACTTCCCGGGAAGGGCAGAATGCTGCCGATTTTTGGAGCGCTGCGTCAAACTTGTCGGTATTTAATTTCTTTAAAGCAGCTGCGTAAGCAAAGTGAAATGCATGACAATACGGATATTTTGCCAACAAACGTTCCAATGTTTGGAGGCTATATTCAGAATAACTGTCCTGATCTGTAAGCAACCTTACAAATTCCTTATCGCTTATTATGCCCGATACTGCCACTAGTTTTTTATTATTGAGGTTGATGTTACCAATTTGCGAAAGCCCTGTTAAATATATCTTCAGTTAAAGCCCTGTTGATATTTTGGATAAGGGATTGTTCCTGGGATGTAATATCACTTCCAACAACTTCCCTAAATTGTGAAAACGACTGCTCAAAGCTCATTTCCGGAACCAGGTTATTGGTATATTTTACATTAACTGTGATTGTTAAACGCGTAGATTCTGCCCGCTCATTCCCAGTAATAGCTACAGGTTTGATGCTATAATCTGTTATCCGCCCTTCAAAGGTTGCGTCTGCATCATTTCTAACAACTGCGAGGGACGATTGGTTTCTTATACGGGCTTTTAATGCTTCTGTAAATTGCAAACTTAGATTAGGCACCACTATCGGCGCATTATTTTCAAAGAACTGCACATTTACAGTTTTCAGGGGCTCTATAGACGCTCCTGAAAACGAATATATCCAGCACGATTGGCAGAATAGTGTAAGCGGTAGTATAAACCAGAAGAACTTTCTCGAAATATTTGTCATTCTACTATTAATTCAGGTTTAGTTCTTTTATTTTACGATATAAGGTACGCTCGGAGATACCTAATTCTTGTGCAGCTAATTTACGCTTCCCTTTGTGTTTTTTAAGCGCTTTTTTAATCAGGTCAGATTCTTTTTCAATCAGGGATAACGATTCCTCCACTTCTTCCGAGTGATGCGAGATTTCGAAATCACTTTTTGGAGCATGCTCCGGATGATGAATGGTGATGGTAGGTTGCTGTTGCACAGCTGGTTCTGGAGATAATAACTCTACATCCTGATATAGTTGTTGTACCAAATTAGGGTTAGCCGCAATTGCCGCTGCATTGCCTCCATTTTTAATAATCTCTGCCACAAGCTTCTTCAATTCAAGCATATCGCGCTTCATATCGAAAAGCACCTTGTATAAAATATCCCTTTCAGAAAAATCCTCTTTTTTTTCTGGATTTATGCGCATTGGCAAATTTCCGGGATTGTTTTCCTGGGGGATGTAGTTTACCATATTTTGCGCTGACAGGTTTCTATCTTTTTCAAGAACGGCAATTTGCTCTGCAATATTTTTCAATTGGCGCACATTTCCGGGCCAACTATAATTTACCAGGATATGCTGGGCTTCTGTATCCAGAACAACAGATGGACTGCGATATTTATTAGTAAAATCTGCAATAAACTTTCTGAATAAAAGGTGGATATCCTCCTTACGCTCACGTAGTGCAGGTATTTTTAATGGTACTGTATTGAGGCGATAGTATAAGTCTTCCCTGAACTTACCATTTTTAACAGCATCGAAAACATCCACATTGGTGGCTGCAACCACCCGAACATCTGTTTTTTGCACCTTTGAAGAACCTACACGGAGATACTCGCCGGTTTCTAAAACCCTTAACAGGCGTGCTTGTGTACCCAAGGGCAATTCGGCCACTTCATCTAAAAAGATTGTTCCACCATTTACCACCTCGAAATATCCTTTCCGGGCTTCGTGAGCACCTGTAAATGACCCTTTTTCGTGTCCAAACAACTCAGAGTCGATAGTGCCTTCGGGAATCGCACCACAGTTAACGGCAATAAAGGCGCCATGTTTGCGGGCACTCAGGTGGTGTATGATATGAGAAAAGACTTCTTTTCCACTTCCGCTTTCTCCGGTGATTAAAACAGAAATATCCGTAGGTGCTACCTGCCTTGCAATATCAATTGCACGGTTAAGTAACGGCGAATTACCAATTATTCCAAAACGGTTTTTAATATCTTGAACGTCCATTTTTATAGAATAGAAGCAAGAGATGAGAAGCAAGAGTCTAGACGAATAGCCTATTCCTGCAACGCTGTTTAGTTCAGGTCCTTTCTAAACTTCTGCGTTTCCATCTCTGTTATTTTTTAAAATTAGTTCACGAAATACAAATATCATTTTTTGTACTTCTGTGATAAGGAAAAGGCAAGCTTCAAGCTTTTGCTTGTCTCCATACCCCCTTCGCTCGCATATTAACAACTGGGTTTCGGCTTCGTAGGCAGATGTTAATGATGTTGTTAAATATTCGGCGAAATGCACCTTCGTTCTCTTTCCAGAACCTTCGGCAATATTAGAAGGAATTGAGCAAGAACTTCGGTTTATTTGATCAATCAAATTGAACCTTTCATCTGCTGGCAAGCCTTTACAATAATCATGAGTCAAATCAGCAAGATCCATGGCTCGTTGCCATATTTTCAAATTCTTAAAATTATGGCTCATCCTAGATTTAAACCCATTTATTTCTTACTTCGTATTTTCGAAAAGTCAGTCTTCGCACCATTTCAGGCCATGCATCTAGTCTTGATTCCTGATTCTTTACTCTTGCTTCTAAGAAACTATCTTGCCAATCAACGTTGCGGTAGTACACTTCTCTACCAGCACATTAACATATTGGCCTGGTTTATACTGTGCATTCACAGGGAAAATTACCGTAGCGTTTTGATCATTTCTGCCTGCATAATCGTCTTTTGATTTTTTCGAGAAGCCATCTATTAGCACTTTCTGTACTTTGCCGATTTGTTCCAGCATTCTTATATGTGAGTGTTTTTGCTGCCTGTCTACAATCTCTGTTAAACGGCGGCTTTTAACATCTTCCGGAATATCGTCTGCATAACGTTTTGCGGCAAGTGTTCCCGGGCGCTCAGAATATTTAAACATATAGGCAAAATCGTACGTTACGTAATCCATCATGCTTAATGTTTCCAGGTGCTCTTCTTCAGTTTCTGTACAAAAACCAGTAATTACATCGGTTGAAATAGCACAACCTGGAATAATGCGGCGAATGGCATCAACTCTTTCCATATACCACTCCCTATCATACGTACGATTCATCAGTTCAAGCACCCTTGAGTTGCCTGATTGCACTGGAAGGTGGATATAGTTACAGATATTCTCGTATTTAGCAATGGTATGAAGCACCTCGTCGGTGATATCTTTAGGATGGGATGTTGAAAAGCGGACACGCAATTCGGGGCTAACCAGAGCCACTTTTTCAAGCAACTGCGCAAAATTGACAGATTCGGAACCATCCTCCTTTGCCCATTTGTACGAATCTACATTCTGGCCGAGTAAAGTTACTTCGCGATAACCTTCATTAAATAAATCCTGTGCTTCCTGAACAATTGACTGTGCATCACGACTACGTTCGCGGCCGCGGGTAAACGGAACCACGCAGAACGAACACATGTTATCGCAACCACGCATAATGGAAATAAATGCACTAATGCCGTTTGTATTTAACCTAACGGGATTAATATCGGCGTAAGTTTCTTCACGAGACAGCAATACGTTTACAGCCCTTGCACCATCATCCACCTGATCGATAAGATTGGGTAAATCACGATAAGCATCAGGCCCAACAACTACGTCAACCAATTTTTCTTCTTCCAAAAATTTCGATTTTAAGCGCTCGGCCATACAGCCTAACACGCCCACCACCATTCCAGGATTTTTTGCTTTAACCCCTTTAAATTCCTTCAGCCTATTGCGCACGCGTTGTTCAGCATTTTCACGAATAGAACAAGTATTTATAAAAACCACATCAGCTTCCTTAAAATCGCCGGTAGTTTCAAAACCCATATCTGTCATGATAGACGCAACAATCTCGCTATCAGAAAAATTCATAGCGCAACCATAGCTCTCTATATATAATTTACGGCCGTTATTCTTTCCTGTAGATTTATCAAGCACTAACGCCTCACCTTGCCTTGCCTCATCGTGCTCTTTTTCACTTATCTGTGGATTAAACATCTTTTAAATTTTTGGATTTCAAAAGTACGAACATTTTTAAACAAATGACAGGTTGTCAGCCTCAGTATTTTGTAATAAATAATGTGCACTTAATGGCTCTGTATTGTATTTTTAGCAACAATGGAGGAAACGGTGAAGCATTCTGGAAAATTATCCAAACGTTTTAAACGGGCGTTGGGTATTTTATTTGCACTATTTTTCGCCATTTCTGCCGGCTTAATTATTTACTCAAGAAAAATTGAGCCTATGGTATCTGCCCGCATTAAGGAAGCCATCTATACGGCAACAGATGGGCTTTATACTATCTCTTTTTCTGAAATCCATCTGAATCCGTTTACAGGTACAGTGCGGCTGGATGATATCCAGTTTACAGCAAATGAATCTGTTTACTTCTTAATGAGGAAGAAAGGGATTCAGCCGACACACATTTATTCTATTGCAGTTAAAAGTTTGGCGTTAAGGCGTATCCACCCCATTAAAGTTTATTTCAACAAAGACCTGGTCATCAAAACTGTTCATATTAACAATCCAACCATCCGGGTTTCTTACCGATATCCCAAAAAGGAAAAAGCCGAAGCTGAAGATAAACGAACGGCTTGGCAGCGGTTATCCAAATACTTGAAATCTATCAGGATTGGAGAGATTGTTTTTGACAATATTGATTTTCAGTACACCGACTGGAGTTTGGGAAAACCTGAAATTGATGGTGTTAAAAACATGTCGGTGCGTATTGAGGATTTACTGATTGATTCGCTTAGCCAAAACGATAAATCGCGCTTTTATTTTACCAAAGAGATTTTTGTACGGGTAAGAAAGCATGAATATTTAAGCAGGGATAAGATGTATACCATTTTATTTGATGACTTAAAAATCTCCACTTCAGACAGGTATGCCTGGGCGAAAGGCATTAAAATTATTCCCAGATATGGCGAAATGGAATATTCTAAGCTCCTCCCTACGAGAAAAGCCCAATATAAGGTAGACTTAAATGAGGTTCTATTAAGTAATATCGATATTAAAAGGCTTACAGATAAAAGGCAACTGAGGGCGTCATCATTAAATTTCCTGAATGCTGATGCCAGCATATTTATGGATAAAAGCAAGGCTCGCCCCACTTATGACAGAGGCTGGCATTTTCCGCAATTGGCTTTGAAACGGTTAAGGCTAAATACCTTGATTGACACAGTAAATGTATTTAATTCTACCATTACCTACCGGGAGTACGACCCACTTACCGCCCGTGCCGGAAAAATTTTCTTTAACAATGTAAACGGCTCAGTCTATAATTTCACGAATGACACTTTAACATTGCAAAAAAAGAAATGGATCAGGGCGAGATGCACTTCCCGGATATTTGGCAAAGCCCGGCTTGATTTTTTTATGAACCTTAACCTGGCTTCCAAAACGGAAGAATACAATTATTCAGGAAGCCTTGGTTCTATGAATGCCAAATATTTTAATCAGCTAAGCCGCCCTCTTGCGCTTTTAAAGATAAATTCAGGCAAAATCTCAAAGGTAAATTTCTCTGTTAACGCCGACTACCGTAAGTCTAGTGGCAAGCTTTTAATGTTTTATCGAGGACTTAATATAGGGCTTTTGAGAATTGATTCGGGAAAAATGATACATACCCAGATGTTACGTTCGCTGGTAGCAAATAATCTATTGCTAAAAGAAGCCAACCCATCCATTGGTGAAAAACCGCGAATCGGTTATATTAACTATACACGCCCTGATTCCATCGCCTTCTTTGGTTCGATTTGGCAAAGCTTATACTCGGGGCTGCGTGAAACCATGGGGCTTACCCCAGAACGGGAGCAAAAATTAAAGGACCAGTTTAAAAGCCTGGCAAATCAGAGTGGCAACAAAGGGAAACTACGTAAACTAAAGCGCAGTTTAAGAAGACAATCGGGCAAAAAGTAAAAAGGCCCGGATATTTTCCGAGCCTCTTCTTTATATCTGATAGTTCCAGCCAAAATCATCCGGAGCTAATCCATATCTCATGTCATTTAGTGTTTTCAGCGCTTTATTTGAAAACTCTGCTTCAGCAGGATCCGGCAATGAGTATAATTCGCCCTCGTAACCAATCGTTGCAATTGAAGTTACTGTTGCTGCTGTTCCTACACCAAAAGCTTCAGTCATCTTTCCTGATTTCAAGCCTTCTATAACTTCCGCTACCGTTACACGACGTTCTTCTACTGGAACTCCCCATTTGCGGGCCAATGCCAATACTGTATCGCGGGTTACACCTTTTAAGATAGTTTCGCGGGTTTCGGGAGTTACAATTTTACCGTCAATCATAAATACCACATTGGCAGCTCCAAGTTCTTCGATGTATTCGTGGTTGCGGCTGTCTGTCCAGATTAATTGGTCAAAACCTTCTTTTAAAGCCTCTTGTGCCGGATACAATGAACCTGCATAGTTGCCAGCTGCTTTTGCAAAACCGAAACCGCCATCGCTTGAGCGGGAATACTTTGTTTCGATCTTAACTTTAAGTGGCTTTGAGAAATACGCACCTACCGGACAAGTTAGCACCATGTATTTATACGTTTTTGATGGTGCAACACCTAAGTAAGGGTCGGTTGCGAACATAAACGGACGTATATATAATGAGGTTTGTGGCGCTGTTGGCACCCAGTCTCTGTCTAAATCAACCAAAGCAGCAATACTTTGAACGAAAATGTCTTCTGGCAACGATGGCATGCACATACGCTCTGCCGATTTGTTGAAACGTTCAGCATTTTTATACGGACGGAAAGTTACCACTTTGCCATCTTGTTGCTTGTATGCTTTTAGCCCTTCAAAAAAAGCCTGGCCGTAATGCAGCACAGAAATCGCGGGGCTAAATGATAAATCGCCGTAAGGTACTATCTGAAAGTTCTTCCATTCGCCGTCTTCGTAGTCGGCAACAAACATGTGGTCAGAAAAAATCTTCCCGAAAGGCAAATCATTAAAATCAGTCTGACTTAATCGAGAAGCACTGGTTTTAGTAATTTTTATATCAAGTGTATCAGTCACGATGCTTTTTGTTAATTGTGGAAAAAATTAATCTACAAAGAAACGATTTTTTGAGGAAAAATTTGCTTTTATGAAGGGGAATTACAACAAAAAAGGGTAAAATCCTGTTCGGATTTTGACTTCAGAATAGCGATCCCACCTCTACTTTCAATTTTTTATAAAAACCCGAGCACTGGGATTTTAAACTACAGGCATGATGCTTGTGCTGCCCCCGGCTATGCGGGTAAAGCTGTGCTAGATGAGCGCACCCAATGTCTTTAAGTTAAGGATTTCAAAGGTGCTGGTGGGGACACCAGCACCGGAGCCCGCCGTGGTTGATGTCTCCACCAACCGACATTGGACGAGCACAAGCCTTGTAAAAAATATTTCTTTATATTAACATCATTTAACGTTTACTCTACTATTAGTTCTACTTTTATTCTGCATTTTAGCCCGAGATTTATTCATAAAATCTAAATCTGCATGACAAATAGAATACCTTATTTATCCGCCCTGCTTCTTTTCCTCGTTGCGTTTTCAGCTACAGCTCAAGGAATTCGCGGAACGATAAAAAACATAAAGGGGCAGCCCTTACCCAATGCGTCATTTTTTATTCCTGAGCTGAAAACAGGTTTATCTTCTAACATTAATGGCGAATATTCTTTAAAACTGCCTGAAGGCTCATTTACAGTTATTGTGCGATACATCGGCTACGAGTCGGAAGAATTTAAAGCAGAAATCGGCAAATCCTGGATAGAGAAAGATTTTGTACTAAAAGAACAGGCTATAGTACTACGGGAAGTGGCCGTAGGCAGATCAAAAAAGGAAGATCTTGCCTATACAATCATCAGAAAAACCATCTCGAAGAAAAAATACAACCAGCTGCTTTATGATGGATTTAGCATGAAGGCTTACATTAAGGGAAGCGGACAGCTAACGAAAGCACCGGGAATTTTCAAAAGAAAACTTGAAAAGGAAGGTTTAAGCATGGATGAGGCCTATGCAACTGAATCGGTAAGCGAGTTTAAATTCAGGCAACCGAATAAGGTGGAAGAAAAGGTGATCTCTGTTAAAACGAGAGGAAATAACCCGGCAAATATTGGTCCGAGCTCGTTTCTTAATGACAGCTTTTACAACAATAAAATTGGCAACATGATATCGCCCTTTTCCACCAGCGCTTTCCGCTTCTACCATTTTAAGTATGAAGGCTGTTTTACTGATAAGCAAAATCTGGTTTACAAAATTGGAGTGATCCCTCGTTCCAACGGTGATAATGTTTTCAGCGGTTCGGTGTATATTATTGATGAACATTGGGCTATTCACAGCATTGATCTTACTTGTACATTAATGGGTTTCCCGTTAAGCATAAAACAAAATTTTTCAGAAGTAGCGCCCCGCATTTTTCTTCCTATCACCCATCAAATGAATGTTTCGTTGAGCATGCTTGGGTTTAAGGGACAGTTTAAGTATCTTGTTTCCTGCAGTAACTATCAGGTGGACCTGAATAAAAAGCTTGCGGCTGATTTCCAGCTACTGGATGAAAAAGTGGACGAAATTCCGGCAGAACTTCGCAACAAACACCAGGATATTGTCCAGGGGGCACAAGCCATCAAAGAGAAAACTCTCACCAGAAAGCAGCTCAGCAAGGTTATTGATGATTATGAGAAGGCTGCGTTTAAGAAAGACAAACAGGCCAAGGTTATAACTCAATCAAACTTCAGTATTGAAAAACTTGCAGCGAAACGAGATTCAGCTTATTGGGATAGTATACGCCCAATTCCGCTAACTGTCAGCGAGCTAAAGGGCTATCGAAAGATGGATTCGCTGGTTACAGTGGATCAGAAAGCTGTTTCTGATTCTTTAAATAAGGCGAAACGCGGTTTCAAATTTTCAGATATTTTCAGTGGACACACTTATCGCCTTTCTAAAACGGAAAGCTTTTCAATCAGCCCTGCTTTGTTCAAAACATATTTTAATCCGATTGAAGGTTTCAACCTTAACCTGGAATCAAGTTACAAACGAAAAACTGACAGCCTGGGCAGCAATTTCGAAGTTTCGCCAGCTGTTCGATATGGCTTTTCGAGCAGAGATATTTATGGCAAAGCAAGGATTTCTTACACCCGGAGAAGATCTACAAGCCAGTTCAACACATACCTGGAAGGAGGACACTTCATTAACCAGATAAATTCGGAAAACGGTATTAGCGAGTTCTCCAACTCGTTCTCATCGCTTCTTTATAAGAACAATTATTTTAACGCATATGAGAGAAGCTATGCTTTAGCGGGAATTGGGGCCACGCCTTCTGCTGCCTTGCGTATATACGCTGGCATTAAATGGGAAAATCGCCACCCGCTCGATAATACAACGAATTACAGCCTGTTCAACAAATCGGAAGTATTCACCAGTAATCAACCGGCAAATATTGAATTGCCCTATACAGCAATTTCCAATCACCAGGCATTTATGGCAGATGTGGGCATTTCTTATCGCCCGTGGCTTAAATACCGCATCCAAAATGGAAAAAAACGGATGGTAAATGAAAGCTCTCCGGAGTTTACTTTAAGTTATCAAAAGGGGATCAGGGATTTTATGCAAAGCGATGTTGATTTCGATTATGTTGAGTTCGGAGCAGAACATTCCTTAAATGTGGGAGCGGGGAACAGGCTCAGCCTGGTTCTGGAAGCCGGCTCTTTCCTGAACAACCGCGGCACCAGTTTTATCGACTACAAGCACTTTCGTGGTAATCAACTAAATATAAATTTGTTCTCGAAAGCTATGTTTCGCCTGCTGGACTATTTCAGCTATAGCACCAATAATTCTTTCGTTTCTACAAATACGCAATACCACTTCAGAAAATTTCTGATAACACGAATTCCTGAAGCTCGCTTGCTCGGGCTTAAAGAGAGTGTATTTTTCAACTATTTAAAAACAACCGCCTCGCCGCATTATTTCGAGGCGGGCTATTCTATAGACAATATATTCAGGCTATTACGCTTTGAAGTAGCCGCCGCCTTTAATGACGGTTCTTATCAAAAGACTGGCTTCCGCACCGGGATTACTTCGGTAATAAAAATTAATGGCAGATAGGGGGTGAAGGAGGGGATTCTTAGGTTATTTACGTTCTATCCCACAACCTTAGTAGCTTATCAACCACGGGTTGCGCCCGTGGTTTTCCGAAGTCAAGCCTTTCAGGCTTGTGAGAAAGACTCCATCAGCCTAAACGTATTTTATTAGCCGAGCTCAGATTAATTGATGTCTTTATAAGCTATTACAAGTTTTCCTTGATCTTGTTGATCACTTCTGCATATTCCTCTTCGGTTAGGTAAACTTTCTCATCTGGCTGCATATCAAAAGTACTTCCCCATTTGGGTTTGTCTTCATATTTGGGCACTATATGAAAATGGATATGCGGCATCTTATCACCGTAAGCCCCATAGTTTATCTTTCCGGGATTGAAGGCCTTACTTACTGCCTTAGCTACCCTTGCCACATCTTTTGTATATTGAATCAGCTCTTCTTCTGATAATTCAAAAATTTCATTTTTATGTTTTTTTTTATAAGCTACCACGCTCCTGCCTTTGTAGGTTTGCTCTTTAAACAGGTATACTATGCTTGCATCGAGTTCGCAAACCTCTATCATTAAATCTGTAAGGCGCTGATCTTTTGCGCAATATATACAGGCAGTATTTTCAGTCATAATTTGTTGGGTTAGTGTTTGAATTGAGGTGTAATATGCGTGTTTTAAATTAAATTTTCGAGAGGTGATTTATTAAAAATCAGAAGACTACTCTATAGCAAATACGAAACAAAGCTGATGCACCAATTAATTCCTTCAGGATATTTTGCCAATTTCATTACCTCGCTCCAACTGTAGCATTCTAATTCTGGACTTCGTAATCCAATCATGTTTAAATTAATTCGTTTAGGCTTATTTATTGCTACTGTTTGCTTGCTAAACTTTTACTGTAAAAAGGAAAAAGAACCCGCATCGAAAAGAGCAATCTTGGATTTACTATAAACTCCTAAATACCACACTTAAGTCCTAAGAGACACCCTGCTCTCTTCCACAATGCGCACAGAACTTCGCATCGGCAGGATAAACGGGGTGGAAACAACCGGGGCAGGGTTTTAGTGCAGCACTGGAGGCTCTAGCCATCTCTGCAGATACAATTCCTGTGGGAACAGCAATTATACCGTAGCCAATAATCATAAGAACAGCCGCAAGAAATTGGCCCAATGGCGTTGCTGGCGAAATGTCACCATAACCTACCGTGGTAATAGTTACAACTGCCCAGTAAATCGACACAGGGATACTTGTGAAGCCGTTCTTCTCTCCTTCTATTACATACATTAAAGTCCCCACGACGGTAACGAGGGTTACAACCGCAGTTATAAAGACGGTTATTTTATATAAACTAGCCCTTAATGCTCGAATTAAAACATTCCCTTCATTAAGATAGCGCGTCAGTTTTAAAATGCGGAATACGCGCAGCAAGCGAAGCGCCCGTATTACTAATAGATATTGTACGTTAGGAATAAAAAGTCCAAGATAGCCCGGCAAAATTGCAAGCAAGTCGATAATACCATAAAAGCTGAATACGTACTGTAATCTTGAAGGTGAACTATAAACCCGTAAAATATATTCAATAGTAAACGAGATGGTGAAAAACCACTCAGCAGCCACAATAAGCTGCCGGTATTGCTGCCTGATAGAGGCAATACTTTCAAGAAATACAGACGCAATACTTAAAACAATTAGCCACAGCAATACCACATCAAACCTCCTGCCTCCCGGGGTATCGGAATGAAAAATAATGGTATATAGGGTATTGCGGAAGGATGTGCCTGGCATTGGATGATGAACAAGTGTTCCCGCTAAATGGTTTAGCTTACTTGGATAGGGATCGTTCGCTGCTTTCCTTAAACTTGTTATAAGATTCCTTTATATAGGCATAAAGTTCAAAATCGTTCCAAGCGTTGATATTTTCCAGCCTTGGCCAATAGGCTTCCTTAAAATCAGGAAGCTCCTCTTCCAGAATCGGCACCACCTTCTTTATAGCATTATCGCTGAAACGGGCTGCAATTGTGTAATACTCCAATTGCTGATCTGCGTACCGGCTCCACCTTCTGGCCCTTTTTCCATCTTTACTAAGCAGCTCGTGAAAAAATGTTAGAGGGCTTCCTCCCAAAGGCGATAATAATTTCAATGGAGGTTTTCCTTTGTAATAAATGCCCTTGCTCCTAAAACTTTTTTCAACTTCCATCAAATCCGCTTTAATAGTGCGAGCCCTTATACTTACTTCTTCCAGCTCATTTGATTGCTGCAGATATACAATCTGGTCCTGTAAGCCACTTAGCACAATTTGTTTCTTTAAATACCCGAGCACACTAAAAACAAGCGTATCCCCGGTGGAAGCAACAATGCTGAACAAGCCTAAATTATTAGTTCTTACTGTATTATTCGTTTTTTTATTTAGGACAGAGACTCCAGCTAGCCTAATATTAGTGGATTTACGAAATACAGCTCCCTGAACAACACTTGCAGATTGGGCATAACAATTACAGGTAAGTATAAAGCAAATTGCTAATAAAAGTTCCCTCCGAAATCGCATGATCTAAGCTAGCTACAATTGATGCCAAATTAATTCTTTTAACGAAGTTTAACACAAGCATATTTTTCGGACATTGTCTTTATCTTCGATTCGGCCGATTGAAGCTCTCCCGGATGCCAACATCCACTAACAACATATTAAACTACAAACTTTCCAAGCCGGATTTTAAGAATGTCGCATAAAGAACCTGTGCTGAATCACCACCTACATACTATCCAGCCATTTATGATCTTTGTTTAGATTCAGCCACTAACCTGATTTGCTTAATAAATTATAAAGACACTTCAATTAAAAACTAAAAATATGGAAACAGCAAGAAACCCCTTTGGATGGACAGAAATTTATGTAGAAGACCTTGCCAGAGCTCAAAAATTTTACGAAACTGTTCTAAACGTTAAAATGCAACCAACTCCGGTTCCACAAGGAATGGAAGCAGAAGAGGGCAGCGATGAGTACTTTGAAATGGTATTTTTCCCTGCAAATATGGATGCGCCTGGCATGGGTGGAGCATTAGTGAAATCTAATATGTTTAAACCAGGTGCTGGTGGTACTCTCAATTATTTTTCGTGCGAGGATTGTGCAAATGAAATCTCTCGGGTAGCCGCTGCCGGGGGCAAAGTATTGAACGAAAAAATGTCTATAGGTGAGTATGGCTTTTACGGAATATGCCAGGACAGCGAAGGCAATCCCATTGGCTTTCATTCTATGAAATAGGAGATAAGAATTATGGCTCTAACCACATTCATGCGGCTAGAGCCTTGCTCCCTTTTTGGGCACTGAGCAAACTTGTTTATTTTTACGGGCGATTTAATTTCACGCCTATGTCCAGATACTTTCTGCTTTTACTGTCACTGTCTTTTGGAGCAACTTCCTTAGCTAGTACCGATCCACAATGCATCGGCATTAATAGGCAGCAAAGCTTAGATTCCGCAGTTTACCACACAGAAAAGCTGAGTATCTATAAAATATCAGATAACGTATACCGCCATGTTTCTTATCTGCAAGTAGATGGTTTTGGGAAAGTTTCCTGCAATGGAATGGTTGTAATTAATAAAGGGCAAGCCGTCGTTTTTGATACGCCCGCCAATAACGACAGCGCTGAAGAGCTAATTAATCACCTGGTACAAAAAGGAGTACGCGTAAAAGCCCTTATTGCGACGCACTTCCACGAGGATTGCGTTGGCGGCTTAAAAACCTTCCATTCTCATCATATTGCCTCTTACGCCCATAAAAAAACGATTGCTCTCCTACAGGAAAAAGAGCCAACATCCGAGCGCCCAGAAAACACCTTCGGCGAATCGTTTAAACTAAAAGTAAGAGGCAAAAAAGTAGAAGTAGTTTTCCCCGGGGAAGGCCATACCATGGATAATGTTGTAGGTTATTTTCCCGATGAACAAATTCTATTCGGAGGTTGCCTGATAAAAGAAATTGGTGCTTCCAAAGGAAATTTGGCCGATGCCAACACTCAAGCCTGGGCGTCTTCTGTAAAAAAGATAAAACTTCTTTATCCTGACGTTAAGGTTGTGATTCCTGGCCATGGAAAGCCCGGCGGAGTTGAATTACTGGACTATACAATTGACTTGTTTAAGTAGCACCTCCTTGGCTACAACGTGTTATACTGCTCAATTAACTTACTGAGAAACTTAAAACTGAATTTCTCCTCTTTGTTAAACATTTCAAGTATTGTCGGCTGATCTGCAATTAATTGTGTAAATGCATTTTTTCGAGCCTCCCTGCTTCCCCAAAAGCTATTAGTTTTTATTTCAACCAATTCATGTCCGCCTTTTTCAGCGTACCAGTTAACATTGGTTGAGTTGCCATATTGCGTGTAGGTGTAGGTTCTCCGCTCATAAAGGTTAATCTTACCCTGTCGTAATATTGTTAAACGAATAGGACTTACTCCCTCTTTAATCACCTTGTAAGCATAATGAGCATCGTCAAATGAAGAATATGCTTCCTTTACGACTTCCATGGAAGGTAATTTCTGAAATTTGGATTGCCCTTTCCCTTTAAATTTCACCCAGTTGTCATTACTGGACCTTATCTCTCCCAAAAGTGTATCGCCTTTTGCTGTGATGATAAAATCGGTTTGAGCGTAGCTTACAAAACAAGAAGCCAGAAAAACCTGAAACAATAATACAAACCTGATCATTTGTCTGGAGCACAAATTTTGGTACCATTTGAAAGAGTTACTTCGTGCATTCCATCCGGACACTCTTTAGTGCAGGACGAAAACAGGAAACATAATAGAAGAGAGCTGAAAACGATTTTGAAATAATACTTCATTGCAATAAAATTTAGGCCGCAAAAATAAAATTATTGAGTTTAATGGCAAAAAATGCAGGCTCCAATTATTCCTTGTGTACATCCTTAAATTTGATCATATCTAAAAGCCTCAACTCCTTTTCATTATCAAAACCACACGAAGTTTTAAACTCCTTAGGATTTTCATACGTTCCAAATAGCATATCCCACCAAACAATGTCGCCGTAATTATTAGTGTGCTTGTTATATTCGTGGTGGATCCTGTGCATCTCGGGGCGTTGAAAAATATACCCTACCCATTGAGGGGTTTTAACATTGGTATGGTAAAAAAACTCGCCCAGGGCGGTGCATAAGGTATAAAAGCCTCCGGCTTCCAGGTTAAGCCCCAAAAGCGAATAAACCAGCAAACTGCCAATTATTGAGTTTACTGTCATTTCCAAAGGATGCTTGTAGAACGATGTTATCACTTCAATTCGTTGAGGGCTGTGGTGAATCTGGTGCAAGCGCGTCCATAAAAAATCTACTGTATGCCTCCATCTGTGCCACCAGTAAAAAATAAAAGTAGCTATGAAGTATGCAATTAATCCGCCAGCCACAGCGTTAACATAATTTGATAGATTAAACAATGAGAACTCAGAAAGCCATTTCTCCCAGGTTATCCCTGCCAGAGTTACAACCCCTAATTGCACAAAATTAACGCCTAACACTCTGATTGTCCATGTTGGAACCTCTGGTAGCTTCCAGCCAGGGATCAACCGTTCCAATAAAAAACAAAATCCAAAAACGATAAAGATTATTGTAAGCATATTAATAAGTTTAGCGCTTCAAATTGAACTAATAAATACAGGAAAAACTTTGACATTTGTCAAAATGAATCTTCTGACTTATGGAGATAACCGGACTTTTACAAGTACTTGCTGAAATAATTCCACTATCCGAAAATCTTAAAGAAGCCCTTCAGGCAATAGTCCGAGAAAAGAAATATCCCCGGAAAAGCCTGTTATTAGAGGAAGGCGCGATAAATAGGCACATTTATTTTGTGAAGGATGGTTTTTGCAGAGGCTATTATTATAAAGATGGCAAAGAATACACTACATGGTTTATGGGCAAAGGCAATATGGTGATATCTGTATACAGCTTTTTTACACAAAAACCTTCGGCTGAGGCCATTGAAATATTAGAGGATTGCACCTTGCAATACATCTCTTACCAGGATTTACAAATGCTTTATAAATCTTTCCCGGAGTTTAATGTGGTTGGCAGAATCCTCACTGAAAAATATTATATCCTTAGTGAGGAACGCGCTCTCGCTTTAAGAACTTTGTCTGCCAAAGATAGATACGCGAACTTAATAAAAGCCTATCCTGAGATTTTACAGAAAGCTACTTTAGGCCAAATTGCATCTCATTTAGGTGTAACACAGGAAACCTTAAGTAGAGTGAGAGGTAAGTATTTAGCCTCCACTGATGGCCTCTGCTAGTTCAGAAATAATTTGTCGGATATCATATTACTTAACCTAAAACTTCTCTCATGACTGACAACCGTCACAATAAAGCAAAGCTGAATTTTATTACAGCTAAATCAACATTTACAATCAGTATTCTGGTTTGCATTATTACGGTATTTAGTATTTGGTTACAGGGGCTGGACAAACATCGATCTATATTTGAGAATTCGCTATGGTCCACAAGCTTATTGTCCCTTGCCTTCTTCTTGTTTTTAACGATAAATTTATACAGAGGCTTCAGGCTAAAAGATGACCTTGGAAGCATCACCGATAGGATCAAGAAAACAAACTTCCCCGACTTATCATCGGGTGTGGATTTTTCCGGAGATTCATTGGATTTTGATGGCGATGGCCTGGGGGCAATAATATTGGGAATCATTGCCTGGATAGCCTTCTCCTTTGTGCTACTTCTGGTTATTTGGTTCTTTGGGCTCTATTATGGACTTCTATTCTAGTTTTTGCAGCAATGCTTTACTGGGTATTCTTCAGAGCCTTAAGGCTGGTTTTTAGAAATTCTAATAAATGCAAAAATGATCTTTTTGCGAGCATAGGCTATGGAATCTCATACACTCTGCTCTATAACTTTTGGATTTACGGAATTATTTTCATTTCGCATTCTTTATAAAAACATCTTAGGCAAACTATCCAGTCCTCCTTTTTTTATTTTCTATCTCTGCATAAGCTTCTTACTCATTCTTTCACACGTCCTATAACATAAAAGAAAATTTTTTAAGCCAGACAACCCTTTCCTTAAGCCCTCCGTACTTACATACAAAACCCAATTTCAAACTATGTACTTACAAAACTTAACTTATTCTTTTCTAAAACGGAGCCTGCTTTTTGTAACCTTCAGCATTTTAATACTTTCCTGTAGTAAAAGCGAGGATGAAGGCACTCAACCTGTGGCAGTTGCCCCTTCGGCACTTAGCTATTCACCAAACTCGCTAACTGTAACCCAAGGAACTGCAGCAACATCCGCCACGCCTACGATAACCAGCTCAAGCGCTGTAAGCTATGCAATAACAAGCTCGCCAGCCACTACTGCCGTTACTATTAACAGCCAGGGCGTTATTGCAGCAAGTAGTTCACTGCCTGCCGGCACCTACGCAATTTCAGTAACTGCTACTAATACCGCTGGAAGCAAAACTTTTGCGAATGCCTATACTATTACTGTAAATGCGGCAAGTACTGCAGTTACGTTCAATAATACGGTAAAGGCAATTATTCAGAATAACTGCGGATCATGCCATAACGGTTTTACCACTTACGCCACTGCCACGAGTAAGATTGATGCAATCCTTAGCCGCATTAACCTTGCTCAAGGTGCAACCGGCATGATGCCTAAGAACGGTACTAAACTGCCTCAAGCTACCATCGACTTAATCCAGAAATGGAAAGATGATGGCTTGCAGGAATAAAATAAATAGAGCTTGCACACGGCCATGTATCCGCTTAAAGCTTCGGCTTTGAGCGGATTACTTTTTTGTGAGCGGATATTAAAGCGTATCAGGCACTTCTGCTAAGTTCTCTCCTGTCGTCGAGATGACACACTACGGCTTCAGTAATGTCTCCAATCGGTGCCCTCCTGTCGTAGCTTGTCGATATAAAGCTTACTTCAATTTCTCTTTGAAAAAATCAATAGTTCGCTTCCATGCAAGCTCTGCCGCAGCTTTATCATAGCGAGGGGTTGTATCGTTATGAAAACCATGGTTCACCTTAGGGTACATATAAGCCGTATATTCTTTCTTGTTTTCTTTTAAGGCAGCTTCGTATGCGGGCCAACCTTCGTTAACACGGGTGTCAAGCTCGGCATAATGTAAAAGCAGCGGAGCCTTGATTTTTGGAACATCCTCGCCTGCTGGTTGGCCTCCATAAAATGGTACAGCTGCATCCAAATCTGGAATTCGAACTGCCATCATGTTGGCAATCCATCCGCCAAAGCAAAAACCAACAACACCTATTTTTCCATTACAGTGTTTATGCCCTTTCAGATAATCATAAGCTGCAATAAAATCTTCTAACATTTCATCTCTATTCCGTTTACTTTGTAGGGCACGGCCGTCATCATCATTGCCGGGATATCCGCCTAGCGGAGTTAGCGCGTCGGGAGCTATCGAAATAAATCCTGCTAATGCCGCTCGCCTTGCAACATCTTCAATATGCGGGTTTAAGCCACGGTTTTCATGAACAACAACAATTCCTCCAAGTTTACCTTTCGCATCAACCGGCTTTGAAAGCAAGGCTTTAATCGTTCCACCTCCCTTTGGGGACTTATAATTCACGTACTCCGATTTCAATCGAGGGTCATCAGCCTTTATTTGGATCGCATCCTGGTAGTCCGGCGCAAGAAAACTCATAAGAGACGTGACGGTGAGCCCTCCCACTGCAAATGTGGATAGCTTTTGCACAAATTCGCGCCGGTTGACGCGATTGTGGGCGTAATCGTCATAAAGGTCAAACACTTCTTGTTTGATGTCTTCTTTTTTGATTTTATCCATAACTGATTAAGTCTTTAATAGTTTATACTTAGGTTCAGACGTCCACTCTTAATCCCCTTTAGCATACTCAGCAAACTTCCTGGCTAGCAAGCCCTTCTCATAACCAACCCAGGATCCCAATACCTTTCCTTCAGGCGAAATCATAACATAATGAGGAATGCCTTCAACACCATATTTGGCGGCTATTCCTGTCATCCCCTTGCCATCGCTCAAATTCACCCAGGAAATCTTCTGCTGTTCAGAAATTTTTTTCCAGATTTCTTTTTTGGTATCGAGACTAAGGCTTATAACAGTAAGCTTATCTTTATTCGTTTCTGAGAATTCGCCTAATTCGGGCATTGCCATCATACAAGGGCCGCACCCCATGCTCCAAAAATCAAGCAGCAAATATTTTCCCTTATAATCTTCCAGTTTCCGGGGAGTTCCATTCAAATCATACAAGTCGGTATCAGCCATTAATTCCCCTTTTTTCACAACTGTAGCCGGAAAAAGAAAATTAATAATTTCCTGTCCGGCCTGACTTTTCTTTTGTTCAGGCGTAAGCCGGCTGAGCAATTGCACCGCAGGCTCACGCAGTTTGCTGTTTTTCTTATTATACCTTACAGCAATAGCAATGCTTTTTAACCTGTCTAACCATATGCCTGATACGGGAGATTGCTGCAATACCTCCAAATCCTTACTACTGACTAGCAGCTGTAAAGAATCGCGGATTGAAGCAATTGCAGCCATTTCTTTTTTGAGCCTTGCCTTCTCAGCATCATCCGTAGAATTCTTCCTTTTGGCAGATAGCTTCCGTTCTGCAACAAGCACCTCCTGAAGTTTCTCAAGGTTTGCGAAAGAAGCTTGAATGAAACGGTTAGTTTCTTTTTGCTCTTTGACATTGCTCTCAACTTTCCAGGTCTTTAAAAAATTATTATTGCCGGAGATTTTGACAATACTATTGGAAGCCACCCAAACGTCCAGGCGTATAGGAGGAAAAACATCGCCATAGATAGATAATAATAATCGCTGCGCTTCTTTCCCATTTGTTTTACCCTGAAATGAAAAAGCTTCATTGAAACAGGTGTCCACTGCTATTGTAGTAAGTACACTCCCATTATCCTCCATTAAAGAAATTACAGTATTGTCCGGCAAGCCTTTAACATGCCCCTGAATTTGATATTTCCCTTGGGCTGAGGCAACAACTCCAGATATTAAAAGAAAGAAAATATTTAAGAATTTTTTCATGATTTAGGTGTGTTAGGATACTAAACTATGGAATTTGTAAACTGAAAACAAAAGTGTGAGATTGCTTTTTCCAAAGTAATCTATCGTAGAGGCTCAAAATAAAAACAAAGCATATATTTGTCCAATAATTAAGCTTTTTAAGCTACCTAAAACATTATTAAAGTACATCAGCATAAACGAATTCATTCTAACACTTAAATAAACTAAACCTTCTTATGGCTTCTATAAAATTAGCTTCATTCTTCTTATGCCTCTCTCTGGCTGCCGCTCTAAGCTCATGTAAAAAAAACGCTGTAATAGAGGAAACACCAAAGGAAATAACCAAAGCACCTTTAACCAACGATTCTATAACAGTTAATGACCTAACCGTATACAACAGCAATGCCCCCAGCCGTGGGGAATATCATTTATTGGGTTATGGGTATGATGTAACGGGCGAATACGCAGACTCCTCGTCTGCAAGGCAGCCAATAATTGATCTCGTAAGATTAAAAAAAGATTGGCCAACACGCTTGGAAACAAGCCGGAGTACATCATCATGGCCGCATGTCTACGCGACGGATAATGCGGCAGAATTTGCCCGGCAGCTTTCAACGAATGTAATGGATTCGAGATTTTTTGGACTTAAAGACCAGGATTATAAGAGATATTTCAAAGGGGAAATTGTTAACTACTTCCAGGGGACCAACGCATTGTCATCAAAATTTATTTATGGCTGTTACTCTCACCAAAGAATTTATAAAACTTTTTACTTCGCATGTTCCCTTTCCCAATATGCATTTCCATCGTTTCATTCTGATGTTGAGACTCATACCCCTGCAGAACTGGTAAAAAAATATGGAACTCATATATTAACTCGTATTAACTTGGGCACTAAACTGACAGTTATTTACCAGGCCGAAACGGAACAAACAGATCGAGAAGAAGCTGCAAAGCTTGGCTTAACGGTTTCCCTCGGAAAAATCTTTGGAATGTTTTCGGGATATCTGGATCATACACAAGCTAGATCTGCTGGCAATTTCGCACAACGAGTTAGCTTCAAAGTCACAGGCGGTGATATTTCTAAACTTAAAACAATAATAAACCCTGAGACTAAAGCTCTTACCCTGGACACGGAAGCCTGGGTTCAATCATCGACAGTAGGAAATTCTGAATTAATAAATATCCAGGACATTGCCCCAATATATGAGGCGATTACCAACCTGGAAAAGAAAGCGGCAGTTAAAAAATATATTGAAGACTATCTCGTTGAAAATGCGGTTGTAAATTTGAAATAGGAATAACAAAAAAGCCTGGCAAACAAACATCTGCCAGGCTTCTATATATAATACAATCTAATATTAATACAGTATCCTAAACTTAATGGTATGCTGAATCTCTTTCAGTTCCTTTAAAACCTGGTTATCATATTCCGCACTTACGTCAGTGATAGCATAACCGATTTGCGAATTAGTCCTTAAGAACTGCCCTAAAATATTGATGTTATGGTTTGCAAATACCTGGTTAATCTGAGCCATAATTCCGGGTACGTTGCTATGGATATGGATTAAGCGGTGGGCATTTTTAACCTTAGGCAATTGCAGGTTAGGGAAGTTAGAGCTTAAATAGGTATCTCCTTTGTTAATAAACTCTGCCATCCTTTTAGGAATGAACTTCACATTACGAGGGTTATTTTTAGCATCGTCGAAAATCACGATCCCCATTTCAGTAGCTATATCATGCGACAACTCCGGGCGGCTATTACCTAAATACCCGATGGTTTTCAGCTTAACAGCACGTTCCAACACCGCATCAGTAACAGATTGCCCTTCGCCTAAAAGCAACATACCAACATCGGATACATACTTTTCTTCAAATGTTTCTTTATGTCGGATCGAGAAACCGTCTTTCTTCAAAACATTAATGGCCTCCTCCGGCACATTGCCTACAATAAGGCAAAGAATACGGTTTTTAGGATAGGAAATTGCGCTTGGCAGTTTATTCAGGTATAAAAACTCATCGAAGCTCGGAGTGATATGGTCAGCTTTTTCAAGGATACTTTTACGGGCAATATTCTCCGTATAAGCGTAGAACTTCTGGATTAAGCCAGACTCTTTCAGCTGAAAATCAGAATAACCATCGCCAATGCCGAAGATATTTCCCTGAAGGTTCAGTTCTCTTAAAAGCTTTACTTTTCCGCCTTCGGTTGATAGTGGATTTTCTTCATCGTATCCGATAATCTCGCCTTGCTCATCAAACTGAAATGTGTTGGCATAGATATTTTCCTGTTTAATACCGTAAGGAAGCACTACCGGTGTAATAAATTCCTTAAAGCCCCCGGAAACGATCAACACATCGTCAGCGTGCTTTTTAAAGAATGCCCTATTTCGAGAAAATGATGCTGAAACTTTCTTTTTTAAGCGGTTAACCAATAACTTTAGATGCTCGTCCTTTGCATGAAGAAGTTTCACCCTGCCCGATAAGCTCTCTCTGAATGAAAGGCGCCCTTCCATTGCAGCATTGGTTAAATCTTCAATCTCTTTGTAAATTCTTTCCCTATCGGGATGCTCTTTAAGGGAAATACGTACCAGTTCGTCTAAAGCTTCAACCTGGGTAAATGTGCTGTCGAAGTCTATGATGTAAAAATTCTTCATTATATATTAGGAAAGCAGCGCTAATGCGATATAAAATTTGCTGCAAATGTAGTAATACAGATATTACCGTTTTAATTTCCTGCAAATTTCTTCAATAGATTTTTTCACAGGCTTGTATTGAAAATCAGGGAATAAGTTTAAAAACTTGTCGTTTGCGTAATTCAGCTGCTTAACCGCACTCCTCGCGCTATCTCTGGTAAGCGCATAATTTTTTCCAGTGAACAAGGATATAAACCCTGCTGCACGCCAACCCAGCTCCAGCATCCATGGCTTCGCTTCGCGGGATGGCGCAGCAACACCCAATTCTTTAGCAGCCTCTTCAAATAACTCTTTAGAAGACATGCTGCATGCATTAATCAAAAAGCGCTCTCCGCTAACATTGCTTTCCATTAGCAAAATCATTGCCCTGGCAACATCTTCCACATCCACCAGTCCTACATTGCCCTTGGTATAAAAACCAAGCCCTTTCCGTACAATGTCAAAAAGCTGCCCGGTGCCTTTGGAACCAGCATTTGCACCGATAATTAACGATGGATTTACAATAACAGCATCCAGGCCCTCGGCAATTCCTCGCCAAACCTGCATCTCACTTTCGTATTTGGAAATGGAATATCCATGTTGCCTGCCATTAAACTCCCATTGGGTTTGCTCAGAAACTTTTGCACCCTCTTTAGCATCTCCTAAAGCAGAAACCGAACTTACATGAACAAGCTTTTCTATGTTGTTTTCCAGGCAGAGATTAACAATGTGAGCTGTACTTTCTAAATTAACGCGAAGAAGTTGTTTTTTGAAAGCCGGGTCGAAAGATATCAGGGCGGCGCAATGATAAACATGAGTAATCCCTTCAAACGCTTTTTCGAGCGAGAAGTAATCTAACATATCTCCGTTAAACCATTCAATATTAGCTAAGCCTTGCAACATGGAAGGTATCATAGACGTTTCGCGCTTTAATGCACGAACCTTTTTCCCGCCATTGTTAAGTTGTTTAACTAATTCAGAACCTAAAAATCCTGTTGCGCCAGTAACCAGTATCATCCGGCTTAAAATTTGAAAATGCTTTCAAAAGTATTTAATAAAGTTGATATTTGAGCGAAAACCGGCAGAAGGTACATTCTACTTACCCTACTGATTTTCAACCCAAAGAGAGAATAAAGCAATAAACCCCCAAATTATAGATGTCTTTAGTTGATTTTTTTTCACCTGTTGATACGAAAAAGTTGAGTTCGAGAAGTGGCTTCCTGGCAAGCCAGCTAGGGTCTAAGGTGGAGATTTTCACAATTGATTTTCCGAACCTGGATGAGGAAAAATTCGACATTGCCATTATTGGCGTGCTGGAGGGACGCAACGCCATAAATAACGAAGGCACCGCTCTGGCACCCGATTATATTCGCGAAAAGTTATACAACCTTTACCAAGGTGCCTACAGCACTAAAATTGTTGACCTTGGAAATATCAAAGCAGGCCATAGCGTTAGCGACACTTATATTGCCCTGAAAACGGCGGTTGCCGAACTGATAAAAAAAGATATTCTACCTTTAATTATCGGTGGCGGCCAGGACTTAACTTATGCCCAATATATGGCGTATGAAGAGCTTGAGCAAAAAGCGGATCTCGTTGTTATTGACTCCAAATTCGACTTAGATGATTCTATTGATATGGAGTCGATTGAAACTCATTCGAATGCCTATCTTAACAAGATCTTTCTTCACCAGCCTAATTATCTTTTTAACTTCAGCAATATTGGGTACCAAACCTATTTTGTAAACCAGGAGAGCCTTAGGGTGATGGAAAAGTTATTGTTTGATGTTAACCGCCTCGGTGATTTCACCAACAATATGCCAGCTGCCGAACCGGTGATCCGGAACGCCAACATAATCAGCTTTGATATCTCGGCAATCAGGTCATCTGATGCATGCGGCAACGCTAATGCTACCCCAAATGGATTTTATGGCGAGCAAGCCTGCCAGTTGACACGCTATGCAGGCATGAGTGATAAATTGAGTTCTATCGGTTTTTACGAGTTTAACCCTGCCTATGATCAAAACGGACAAACGGCAATGCTCGTAGCACAAATGGTATGGTATTTTATCGATGGTTTTTACAACCGCAAACAAGACTTCCCGCTGCAACCAAAATCCCAATACTTAATATACAGGGCTTCGCTAAGTGATAACTCTCACGAGCTGATCTTCGTAAAAAGCAAAAAATCAGACCGCTGGTGGATGCAAGTGCCCTACCCAGTCGGCATGTCAGGCAACGAACGTTACCATTTAGTTCCTTGCCGATATGAGGATTACCAAATTGCAGTTGCAGGAGAAATGCCAGATTTATGGTGGCGCACTTACCAAAAATTAGTGTAGATTAGTATTTAGTGATAATTGATTGTGATGAAACGGATATTTTTTTCGCTGCTTTTATTGATTCCTTTAGGATTAAAGGCTCAGTTCAGTTTTACAATACAGGGCAAGGTTGGCAAGATAGATGCCCCTTCTAAAGTCTATTTAACGTATACTCAATATGGAGCCCAAAGGGCTGATTCGTTGATAATGAAGGATGGTGCATTCACCTTCACCGGCAGGGTTGACGTTATAACAATGGCGGCCCTGGTAATGGATTATAAAGGTGTTGGATTGAGGAGCCTCAATCAGAAATCAAAAATCGATGTAATTACCCTATACCTTGTTGAAGGTACAACCACTGTAAATAGTCCAGATTCGCTTTCTAAAGCAATTGTTGCCGGTAATAAGATAAACGAAGAGGGGCAAAAGCTTTTAGCCTTGCTAAAGCCGGTTAACGCCAAGATAATTGCGCTAAATACCGAGTACGAAACGGCACCGACGGAAAAAAAGGCATCGCCTGAATTTACAGCGAGCTTGCAAGCCCGCTATAATGAGTTTGTTGCTGAGCGCAATGCCATCAATAAGATATTCATTTACGATAATCCTAAAAGTTTTGTCAGCTTCATTGCTTTGCAAAACTTTGCAAGTGCAAATCCAGAATCTACAGAGCTAGACACACTATTTAACTCGCTGGCACCTGAGATACAAAACAGAAAGGAAGCTGCTGCTTTCAAAACGTCTCTGGAAAGTATTAGAAGGACGGCTATTGGGGCTCAGGCTATCGATTTTGCACAAGCAGACCCAAATGGGAAATTGGTTAAACTTTCAAGCTTTAGGGGTAAATACGTACTGCTGGATTTCTGGGCATCATGGTGCGGGCCCTGCCGTCAGGAAAATCCTAATGTGGTGAAAGCTTTTAATACTTATAAGGACAAAAACTTTACGGTTCTAGGGGTCTCCCTCGACCGCGAAAATAACCGCGAAGCATGGCTAAAGGCTATCACAACCGATAAGCTGACCTGGACTCATGTTTCTGACCTGAAATTCTGGAATAATGAAGTAGCCGTTAAATATGGAATACGCTCAATCCCACAGAACTTTTTAATTAATCCCGAAGGAGTAATTATAGCGAAGAACTTAAGGGGAGAAGAATTACAATCGTTCCTTGCTGATATTTTCTCGAAAGAGGCAAAGTAGAGGCGCTTTTGGGACTATCGTTGTTGGTAATTACCAACGGATTGAAAAAAGAAGATTTCACAAAAAAGGCTTTCAGGAAACTCGCTGAAAGCCTTTTTTCTTTTTTAGCTGATCAAATTTTACAATAAATCAAAGCCAATATCTGTACGGAAATATCTGCCATCCCAATAAATCCTTCCGGCATCGGTAACAGCCTGCTGCACAGCGTCAAACATTGTATCCTGCAATGAAGTAACCGCGATAACCCGTCCACCCGCTGTTTTTACAAGTCCATCCTCCAATACTGTACCAGCTTGAAAAACATGCGAATCTTTGATATTTTCAATTCCGGATATAGCTTTTCCTTTTAAATATTCGCCTGGATAACCGCTGGCAACCAACATTACCGTAGCCGCTGTTTTATTAGACACCTTAAATTCTTTTTCCACAAGGTTTTCGTTAGCCACCCCCAGTAAAAGCTCAACAAAGTCGCTCTCAATCCTTGGCATAACGCTTTCTGTTTCAGGGTCGCCCATGCGTACGTTATATTCAATTACGAAAGGCTGGCCGTTATCATTCATCAGTCCAATAAAGATGAACCCTTTGTATGGAATATAATCAGCCTTTAAGCCGCGTATAGTCGGCTTAACCACTTCATCTTCAACCTTCTTCATGAAGGCCGCATCAGCAAATGGAACCGGAGAAATAGAACCCATACCACCTGTATTCAATCCAGTGTCGCCTTCGCCAATACGTTTGTAATCCTTCGCTTCCGGCAAAATTTTATAACTATGTCCATCTGTAAGTACAAATACAGAAAGTTCGATGCCAGTTAAAAACTCCTCAATAACTACTGTGCTGCTCGCCTCACCAAATTTGGCGTCCTGAAGCATCGCTACAAGTTCGGTTTGTGCTTCTTCTAATGTCTGGCAGATCAATACTCCTTTACCAGCCGCAAGGCCATCAGCTTTCAATACTACCGGAAGCTTGTGAGTTTCCAAATAAGATAAACCTTGACTCAAAGTGTTTTTAGTGAACGATGCTGAAGCCGCGGTTGGAATGTTATGCCTGCGCATAAATGCCTTTGAAAAATTTTTACTTCCTTCCAGTTGTGCACCCTGCTCGCGCGGGCCGATAACCGGGATGTTCTTTATTTCATCATTAGCAAGGAAATAATCATGAATACCTTTAACTAAAGGCTCTTCCGGACCAACCAACACCATATTAACAGCATTTTTCAGCACAAAATCTTTAATTGCAGCAAAATCTGTTGGCTTTATGTTTACGTTTTTGCCATAGGCTCCGGTACCGGCATTTCCAGGGGCAATAAACAATTGGTTAAGTAATGGGCTTTGAGCGATTTTCCAGGCAAAAGCGCTTTCCCTTCCGCCAGAACCAAGTAAAAGAATATTCATAGCCGCAAAGATAAAATTACTATGATTTATCTGTTGAATATTTTTCGCCCCAATTTATACGATAGGCGCCTTTTTGCTTTTACTCAAAACAAGAGCTAATTATCAGAATTTAAGTAAATTGCGGCATGAGAGACGAAATTGAAAATCTGCCAGTCTACCAAAAGGCGAAAGAGCTTCTCAATCTTGCTGAGCATGTTGCTGAATATCTGAAAGACGATGAGCAACGGGATGACCTGCAAGGCCAAATTGTGAGTAACGCCATGATGATTGTGGTTAAAATCGCGGGAGCCGAAGGCGGAGGCTTGTATTCCCTAAAGATGGAAAATGCCATGAAAATTAAATTTGCTGTTAGGGAAATGTTTGAGGCAGTGTTATTTGCCCGATTGATTAATATCAACAACAACGATTACGTACAGCTAATCAGAAATGGCATTGAAGAATTCAGGCTTGAATTTATTAAATGGATAAGATCATTTGATGCCAACGATGACTTTAAAGACGACTGGGGTATACGCTACGTTGTAGATAAATCGGATGATTTTGAAGTAAAAATGGTACAAACAGAAGTTCGGGATATTGATTCTGAAGATTTTGGGCAGGACTGGGATACGGATGACGAGGGCCTTTGATCAGATTGATTGCCGGGATTTGATTTCCAGGTATTTATTAATTGTATTAACGGTCAAATTCTGAGGAGCAGTCAAAATTGATTGAATTCCGTGCCTTGCAAGCTCTAAAACAATCTGCTTCTTCTCGTACATAAATTTTTCTGCCACCGTTTTAATATAAATTCCCTCCACATCTTTCGCCGCATTCTGGCTTAACGCTCTCAACTCTGTATTTTCAAAGAACACGACCAGCAACAGGTGGAACTTTGCAATTCGTTTTAAAAAGGGCAATTGCCTTTCTAACGCAGACAAGCTTTCGAAGTTGGTGAACAGAACAACCAGGCTCCTTTGTTTTAAGGTATTGCGAATTGTTATGTAAAGAGCTTCCATATTTGTTTCCAGGTAACGCGTTTTCTCCTTGAATAAAACCTCCTGAATACGGTTAAGCTGCACCGGGCGCCTGTCGGCAGGAACTACTGCGCCAACTTTTTCTGAAATAGTGATCAGCCCGGCCTTATCTTCTTTGCGAATAGCAACATTGGAAAGTACAAGGCTTGCATTGATGGCATAATCCAGCAGGCTTAAGCCTTCAAATGGCATTTTCATAACCCTCGATTTGTCTATAACGCAATAAACATGCTGAGACTTTTCATCGGTATACGAGTTAACCATGGTTTCGCCCCGGCGGGCTGTGGCTTTCCAGTTTATTGTTCGATAGTCATCTCCTGGCACATAGTTTTTGACTTGCTCAAATTCCATACTATGGCCAAGCTTTCGAATTTTCTTTACTCCAACCTCACTTAAGCGGTTAGAAACCGCCATGAGCTCATACTTCCTCATTTGCAGAAAAGACGGATATACGGGCAAAACTTCTTTTTGCTCGAAGGTGTAACGCCGTTGAATCAAGCCCAGAGGAGAACTTACATACACATGAATACTTCCAAACTCGTACTCGCCACGCTTTAATGGCTTAAGTTGATATTCAATTTTCTTATTTTGATTTGGCGCGAGTTGCGATTCAAACCAAACATCTCGTTTTTGAAATTGAACAGGTATTTCATCGATAACGCCGATATTCACCTTAAAACCGTAAAAGTTTTTCAAATAAATAGAAATGAGATTTTCATCGCCATTACTTAACCGCAGGGGCGCATTGCGTCGGGCAAAAACACCATTAGAAGTTCGATAAAGCAAGCTTACATCCACTACCAAAAGCAGAATTACCGCCCCAAACATCAGAAAAGGCAAGTCCCCAAACCAGGGAAATAAGAATGCCAGTATGAATAAGACAACTGAACAACTCAAGCCAATAAAGAGCCGTTTTCCTAAAAATAAATCTTTGTAAAACCTGCGAAGTATCAGTTTAAAATCCATCAAACTTGTTTCCTTAATTTTGTCTATGCACTCTTAGCGTTGTTTCAACCAAGGGCAATCCGCCTAATCTCCAATCGCTTTGCCGTGGTTGGTGTCCCCACCAACCCACTTAAGTTAAGGAAATAGCAAGCGAAAAATCCTGTAAAGCGTGTTACCCTCTCTGCCTTCGGCATCTCTCCCAGCGGGAGAGAAAGGTCACCCCACGCCAGATAAATTGCTTAACTTAATAGCATTGGTGTCTTTACCAACCACTTAAGTTAATGACATTGCCATAATCTCCCCCAAATAACTACCTCGGCACCTCAATCCTATGCACTATCTGGCTTAGCACCTCATCTGTAGTTACACCCTCCATTTCCTTATCAGCTGTTAGGATAACCCTATGGCGCAATACAGGCGGCACTACCTTAATAATATCTTCAGGAGTTACAAAATCTCTGCCCTGAATTGCGGCAATCGCCTTTGCACTATTAACAATGGCTAAAGAAGCTCGCGGCGAAGCTCCCAGTAAAAGAGATTTACTGTTACGGGTTTCGTAGGTGATTTTAGCGATAAACTCTAAAAGCTTAGGTTCCACGTGCAATGCTCTCACCTGGTTGCGTAATTCGATGATTTGAGGTACAGACAGCACCGGGGTAATATCTGCTAGCTTATCAGAATTCTTTTGCTGGTGCTGCTGAAGCAGGATCTCTGTTTCTTCCTCTAAAGATGGATAATTTACCTCTATCTTAAACAGAAAACGATCTAACTGCGCCTCAGGCAACCGGTAAGTACCTTCATGTTCGATAGGATTTTGAGTAGCAAGCACAATAAAAGGCTCCTGCATCAGGTACGTTTTTCCATCAATGGTGACTTGCTTCTCCTCCATTACTTCAAATAATGCCGACTGCGTTTTTGCTGGTGCCCGGTTTATCTCGTCAACCAAAATTACGTTGCCGAAAATGGGGCCTCGTTTGAAATCAAAAACCGATTCCTTAGGATTAAAAATGGAAGTACCCAAAACATCAGAAGGCATTAAATCTGGCGTGAACTGAATGCGAGAAAACCTTGCATCAAAGCATTTTGACAGCAGTTTCGCAGTGAGTGTCTTAGCTACACCAGGTACACCTTCAATTAGGATGTGTCCGTCAGCCAGAATGCCGGCAATTAAAAACTCAACCATTTGCTGCTGGCCAATAATAATTTTACCAAGCGATGCCCGGATCTGATCTACCGCAGTACTTAAGCTGCTTAGGTCAACTCGTTGTTCAAAAATTTCTTCTTCCATGTTTATCTTGATTGTTGATGGAACTGTTCAATGTTTTTATTTAATTCAATAAGCTCTAAATCACTTACGCTGCTGTATTTTTTCAATTGATTTATTTGCCCTATCAAAGCAGAAATAATCTCAATCTTAACTCCCGACTTGCTGGCAAGTTTCTCGGCAAAGTCACTATCCAGGCTGGCCGTCTTTAAATTGTACTTCGACCTGATTCCTTCCAACAAGTAAGAAACTTGCTTGTTAGCTATATTCGAATTATTTCTCTGCTGATAGTATACCTGGCCAACCACTTCAGCAAATTCTATAGACGTATTTTTTAAAGGCGCAACAACAGGAATAATGCGCTGCCTTCTTTTCATTTCGTAAACTACAAATGCTAAAAGGCTAAACAAGGCGATATAATATGCCCATTTAAGCTCTGCATGCTTAAAGAAAACCCGCATCATACTCGATTCGCCTTCGCTTCCCAATGTCGAATATTCATCCCATATAATCTCTTCTTTAACCGGCAGGTACGACAAGGCTTTTGAGGCATATTGTGCACCGTCAGGCTTTAGCATATTATAATTGGTAAAGTAGAATGGGCTGGGCATAACATACAAAGCGCCTTTACCGAACAGGTATTTAATAAAGTTTGGTTTTCCTTTATGGTTAAGGCCTAAAATAATAGCTCTTGAAGTATCAAACTTGCTGAAATACTGCTGGCCGATTCCCTTATCAAAGACATAGGCTTTTCCAGGATTTAAAGCCCGATTAACAAACCTCAAAGAGGATTTCTTCTTACTATAGAGGTTCATATCGCTATTTATCTTAAGCTTTAACGAATCCTCCAAAACGCCGCCGAGATAATAAGATGCAATGAATACATTGTCTCCCCGCCGCATGTATTCTACCATCTTCTTAAAATCATACTCTCCTATCTTGGCAGAACTGGCAATGACGATATAGTTGCTTGGCTTTGTTTCTGAATCTGAGTCTGTGAAAATCGAATAGGCGCCATCCCGCCGGGCGATAATTTTGGAACCAGGAAAAATATCACCGAGCCGCTCATAAAGAACAAAAGTGCCGAATGGGATTTTATCCTTTCTTGAAAAGCTCTCTGTCCAATCAACCGGCTTAGGCTTATTGTACATGGCAAGGAAATACACCGCAAGTATTACAGAGGCAATAGCTACATATATTTTTAAATCCTTCATCTATATTGCCCTCTGTTAAACTCAGTAAAAGATGTATCAATTCTTCGAAAGCTTTCCTTATCTATAGAAAAATCCCCATACCATACGTATTCAAACTGCAAAGTGAGCCTTTTGAAACTGCTTTTCTGAGCGGGATGAATGATTTCGTTTACATATTCCGAATTAGTTTTATCCGGACGCCATTCAATGCGCCCTCCATCGCTTAATTTTTTGAGGCTTTTAAGATATAAAAGGCGGACTGCCAGCCTGTAGTTTTGGTTGTTTACCGCCTGGCTTATTTCTTCATCAAATGAGATTTCATGTATATTTTCAAGAGATTCTTCAAACGGCAAGTTTATCTCTTTCGATTTTCCGGTAAAAACCATCCGGATATCCATTCCGGAAAGCTTAAAAATAGCAAACAAGATAGCTGCAATCCCCAAGGTTATAAATACATATTTAAAGTTCCCTCCAGAAACGGCATTGCCCACCGCATCGCCAAACAAGTTCCAGAACCACCTCCAAAACCTATCCCAAAGGGACGGAGAAACGTCGATTTTAACATCGCCATAATTGAAATCCCGATCCGCCCTGTATTCTGAAAGTGCAGCATCATTAAATTTCCGTATAGAAACAGAACTGCTATCAAGCCTCAGCCTATGCGGCAAATTAGGCGATGCCTGGATAGAGCCAAAAACGCTCGAAAATATCAGGATAAGTAAAAACCTTACCATATTAATATTGCTCTTCAGGCAGGCCGTCAGCAGAGCCACCTTTGCCAATAGAATCAATTTTATCCAGAAGGCTTGCTCCTTCTTTCTTTTCAACCAGGCTGAAATAGCATAAAGACACCGTAATGTAAGGGATGATAGAGAAGGCCTGGCCTAAGGCTTGCAAAATCACCATCAGCACAGTAACCGGTGTTGACACTTTATTTATGCCTAAGAAAACTCCCGCGCCACTTAAAATACCCACAGGCAGAGCTATCGCAGCCATCAAAATATACATAGAAACCATAGTAACAATTAGGGCTCCGAAAGTTGTCCACCAGTTTTGTTTTATGAGCTTAAACCCTCTATCAAATGCATATCCCAGTCCAGTGTTCTCAAAAATCAGTGTTGCTGTTATTAAGGAAATGATCGGAAACAAGTAAATCCCAGGAATAAAGCACATCATAAAAGCAATAAGGAACATTATTGCTAGCACTATTTGTGAACCCAGGAATCTCCAGAAGTAGTACTTAAAATGTCCCCAGACTTCCTCTATTGTCGGCGTAAGATCTCCCTTTTCGCGATAAACATTAATATAACTGAAAGTAGTTAGCGCTACTGCCAAATAGCTTAGATAGCCAAAAGTAATAGTAGCAAAATACTCGACTCCAAATATTTGCTTTGCTTTAAATATATTTTCGTTGCCAGGAGTACTAAAAAGCTTTAAGTGATAAAACACACTCGAGAGCGTAGTGGCAACCAGAAAAACTCCGCAGATAGTAAAAAACGTTTTTAGAAGTGGCTTTAAATTCTGCTTTGTAAAAAGAAATGAATCGCTTATAAGTTCACCGAAATCGCGAACCTTGCGTAATTCTACGTTATTTTCCATCGAGGTTTTGTTTGTTTATTTTTTGTGATAGGTAGTTGGGGTAGATAATGGTGTACCAAACTATAAATGCCAGCGACGATAGTAAAATAGATACACTCAACCACCAGGGCATTTCGGTATGCCGGGTAATAAAGCCTTCCAAAAAAGCAGCGCAGATAAATATCGGAACCAGGCCGATAACTATTTTCATCCCATCTCTGGCTCCTTGCCGTAAAGACACCATCCGATTATATGTTTTAGGAAAAAGTATGCTATTGCCTAAAGCCAGTCCTGCGCCTCCGGCAATTACTATAGCCGAAATTTCAAGAGTTCCATGTATCCAAATTACTAATACAGACTCTAGGCCCAGGCCTTTGCTAAAGAAATAATACTCGAAAGACCCCAGCATAATTCCATTGCGCACCAAATTATATATCGTGCCAACCGAAAAAAATATGCCGCTTACATAGGTATAAAAGGAAACGAAAATATTATTTATGGCAATGCCGAAAAACATAGAAATCTCGTCATTCTTTTTGTAAACCCCAAAAGGATCGCCCTTTGCTATGTTTTCATTGGTCATATTAACATAACCATCACCCAAAATCAAACGCACAAAAGTATCATCGTATTTAGCCGATAAAGCACCCATAAAACAAAACGCGATAAAGAATAGGAAAGAATAAAGAAGCTGCCTTTGGTATTTCTTGAATAATAAGGGCAATTCTACAATCCAAAATTCTTTAAAGCGGTTACTCTTCTCTTTTTTATTTACATAGATAGATTGGTGAAACCGGGCTGCCAGGCCGTTTAGGTAAGCTGTAGTTTTTGATTTGGGGAAGAAGGTCTTAGCATAAGCCAGGTCATCCGTTATTGAAATGAAACGTTCAGCCAGTTCATCTGGATCGCCGGTACGCTCTTTCTCATAACGCTCCCATCTTTGCGAATTTTGCTTAACAAACAGGCTTTCTTTCATTGCTGGTTTAGGCAGGAATATTTTCAGTTAAAATAGCGACAAATTTCAAATCATCAACAAAAAAATTAAATTCGGGAATATTTATTTCCATGGAAACCGTACGAGTAACCACATCACAAAATATTGATATCGAATATGAATTGGCAGGCTTCGGCCCAAGGTTCTTAGCCTATTTGCTGGATGGGCTTCTCTGGGCCTTGGTTTTCTTTTTTATTGTGGCTAGTTCGTGGCTAATAAAGTTCCCTTCCAGTGAACAGTGGGTAACTGGCTTGGTATTTGGCGGATTGTTTCTTCTATACGCCTTATACGACCTGATTTGTGAAGTTTTCTTTAATGGGCAGAGTATTGGCAAACGGGTAATGAAAATAAAAGTGATAAGCCTGGATGGAGCAAGGCCAACCATTGGGCAATACATATTAAGATGGTTGTTTCGAATTGTAGATATGTCGGTTACCTCAGGATTAGGCGCTTTGGTTTCCGTTGCTGCATCAGAAAAAAAGCAACGCATTGGCGATATGGTTGCAGGAACCACCGTAGTACGTACCCACCCACGCACCGATATTAGCCACGTGGCATTTATGCCTCCATCTTCTAATTATGAAGTAGTATTTCCCGAAGCGGCCAACTTATCCGATAAAGAGATAGAAATTGTCCATGAAGTTTTGAGCAACTTTCATAGCAGCCAAAACTATCCGCTTATACATGCTACTGCCAATCGCATAAAAGAGCATCTGAACATTCGCTATAGCTTAAAAAAAGACGACGAAGAGTTTTTAGAAACAATCGTAAAGGATTACAACCATTTACAACATTTCGAAAATTAGGCAGCGAGAAAATTGAAAGGAGTAAACGGGAGGTTCCTTACAAACCAGAATATAAGCACCAACAACACTGCTAACATCGGCGCATTAGGGTGATCAAATAAATATAGCCTCATTCCGCCACCTTTAATTATTGATAAAAGCCTTAGCACAAAGTAAGCGGTTATGAAAGGCAGGCTAACTACAAACAACAAATTATAATTTACAGCTGCTGTCAGATTGCCATGTAATAAGGCATGTAACGCCCTTTGAGAACCACAGCCAGGGCAATTAAACCCGGTTAGCTCGTAAAATGGGCATTTTGGAAAGAAACTATAGTTCGTGGGATTAACCTGAGAATACAAAACAACCAGCAATATTAATACTAGTACTGCTATAATTATCGCCGGTTTCTTAAAGAACATTTGTAATTAAGCTATTAGTTCCATTTCAAACAGTTCTGCAATTTTTTGTTTTAAAACGGCTTTCACTTCGTCAATATTCAATCTATAACCCAACTCTCGTTCCATGGAAGTTACATCCTTATCATCTATTCCACATGGAACAATATTTTTAAAGTAATTAAGGTCCGCGTTTACATTAAATGCAAAGCCATGCATGGTTACCCAGCGGCTGCAACGTACACCCATAGCACAGATTTTTCTGGCTTTCTTATTATCTGCGTCCAGCCAAACTCCGGTGTAACCTGGATAACGGCCGGCCTGAATACCATAGTGCGCCAATGTTAGAATAATGGCTTCCTCAAGGGTGCGCAAATACAAATGAATATCGGTGAAGAAATTATCCAGGTCAAGTATAGGGTAGCCAACAATCTGGCCAGGCCCGTGGTAGGTAATATCCCCTCCCCTATTTATTTTATAATAGGATGCCTGCTTATCTCTTAAACCATCGTCATTTAACAACAGATTTTCTGGCTTGCCGCTTTTGCCGAGTGTATATACATGGGGATGTTCCACAAACACCAAAAAGTTATCGGTAGGATTATCAGTTCCATTGCTTCGGTTATCTGTTTTTTGGGATACAACACCTGCAAATACTTCCTCCTGCTTATCCCAGGCCTCTTGATAATCCAGTAGCCCCCAATCCTGAAACTTAACTTTTTTATTCTTCATTAATTCTCTTTAACTCGCAACTAATTCGCGGCAGCCTACAACATACCCTATCATATAATCTTTAAAAGATTCGTAATGCACATCATACGAAGTAAGTTCAGAACCAACTTCCAGCACGGCATTGAAATGTCCATCGGCGCTATATGGAAAGCTATTAAGCCTGATATTATCCTTAAATGAGACGTTACGTTTTCCCTGTAATTTGTAAATAGCCTCTTTGGCGCACCAGCAAACGTACAAGTGTTCTATTTTTTGTTCTGCATCTATAAAAGCAAGCTCATCGTCTATTAAAAACTTATTAGCCACTTTTTCAATTTTAGTTTTAACTAATTCAATATCGATCCCAACGGGCTTATCTTCACTTATAATTACCGCCGCGTAGTCAAAAGAATGGCTTAACGAAATATGGTGGGGAAAGTTTACCAGGTATGGCTTTCCGTGTTCGTCCACCTGGCAGTCGATATATTTATCAGTGTTAAGCATTTTGCGCAATAACACCCTTGTACTTAGCCAATGGAGATTGCGTTTTCCGTTATTTAACGTCTCAAGGTGAGCCTTTTCTCCATCATTCAGCTGCAGCTGAGCATAGAGTTCGTCTGCACTTTCTTCAATCTTCCAAACCCCGAAAGCAGAAGTGCTATCAAGGTGCTTATAATAAGCCAGAGCCATATCTGTTTAAAATTTCAATTAATTTAGCAAAAATTAAAGCAATATGGTTCTCTTTACAGCTTGCTTCAAAATCAGCGATCAAAATTATCTTAAATTATCATATATAACAATAAATCGGCAATCTGATAAAGCGTTTAAGTAACAGTTATATAATCATTAACTGGTGTCATTCGGGCAAAAATTTGCTAGTTTTATAGCCCCAAAAGCTTTCGTAGAATTATGATTCTTTCAGACAAACGTATTTTAGAGGAAATTGAAAAGGGAACCATTATTATAGAACCCTTTAAAAAAGAAAGCCTCGGCACAAACTCTTACGATGTCCATTTAGGCAAGTATCTTGCTACTTATAAAAACCGGGTGCTTGATGCCAAACACCATAATGAAATAGACCATTTTGAGATTCCAAAAGCAGGATATGTGTTACAGCCAAACACGCTATATCTGGGCGTAACGGTTGAATACACGGAAACACATTCACATGTTCCGTTCCTGGAAGGAAAATCGAGCACCGGCCGTTTAGGAATTGACATTCATGCAACTGCAGGCAAGGGCGATGTGGGCTTCTGCAACACCTGGACTCTTGAAATATCGGTAGCGCAGCCCGTTAGGGTGTACGCCGGAATGCCTATTGGCCAACTGATTTATTTTGAAGTTGCCGGCGAGATTGAGACCTTCTACAACAGCAAAGGCAACGCCAAATACAACCACAAAACCACCCGCCCGGTAGAAAGCATGATGTGGAAAAACACTTTTTAATTATTAAAGTTATATATATTGTAAAAGCCTCAATCTTAATACATTGAGGCTTTCTTATTTTATCCTCTCTCTTATGAACCGGCGCCTTACATTTCTCGCAACCCTGTTTTGCTGCCTGGCCAGCTTCGCCTTTACGTGGCAAGATGACGACCCTCTAAAAACCTTGTTGGACAAGCTTAGCCAGTATAGGCGAAAAAATCCTCAGGAAAAAGTTCATTTGCATACCGATAAGCCATATTATAGCATCGGTGACAGCATCTGGCTGAAAGCCTATGTAGTTAATGCTGATGACAATCGGTTATCGGGACTAAGCAAAATCCTCTATGTGGACCTTATTAATGAAAAGGATTCGATAAAAAAATCGCTTCGGCTAGCCTTAACTTCTGGCCTTGGTATTGGAGATTTCGTCCTTTCCGACTCGCTATCTGAGGGCAATTACCGGCTTCGCGCCTACACCACCTGGATGCGCAATTTTGGCGAAGAATTCTATTTTGACAAGACCATTCAGATTGGCAATGCCCTTAGCAATCAAATCTACACCTCTGTAAATTATTCGTTTAGCAAAACCGGAATAAAAGAGCATGTAACCGCTGATATTATTTATCAGGATATTAATGGCAGCCCTTTGTCCAATAAAGAGGTTAAATATTTCGTACAGCTCGATTTCAGAAGTATTGCCTCTGGCAAAGGCATGACAGATGACAAAGGAAGGATTCAGGTAAAATTCACCAATACCCAGCCCTTTATCTTAAAGTCTGGAAAAATTAACACAAGTGTTAAGCTGGATGAAAGCACCAGCGTTAATAAAACATTTCCAATTAAAGCAACTACATCAGAAATAGATATTCAATTTTTTCCCGAAAGCGGAAACTTGATAAGTGGCATTCGCACAAAAGTGGGATTCAAGGCTGTGGGCAGCGATGGGCTTAGCCGCGAGGTTAGCGGAACCATTATCGACAAGAACAATAGCTCCATCACCGAATTCTCATCCGAACATGCGGGTATGGGAAACTTTAGCTTATTGCCCGAAGCAGGAAATTCGTATAAAGCAATTATCAAGTCCAAAGATGGGGCAGAAAAGCAGATAGAGCTTCCCAAAGTACAGGCCGAAGGATATATGCTAAGTGTTACCGACACCAATTCAGACAGCCTGCTTGTCAGGATTTTCTTAAGTAATGGACTTTCCGGACAAGGAGATTTAACCTTAATTGCCCAAAACAATGGATTGATAGAATATATATCAAAAACGAAACTTAGCAACACCTCATTTTCAACTATGCTGCCTAAAAAACGCTTTCCTGCTGGAATTTTGCAGTTTACGTTATTTTCTCCATCCATGCAGCCTGTGGCAGAACGTTTAACTTTCATTGAGCCTACCAATTTTAAAGTGGAGATAGCCAGCAATAAAGCGACTTATAGTAAACGTCAGAAAGTTGAGTTGGACTTTTCAGCCAGAGATTCGTCTGTAGCCGGCTTAATAAGTAATTTCTCAGTTTCTGTTATTAATGAAAGCCTTGTACCTTTTGATGATCTCAAAGAGACTACCATTCTTTCTAACCTTTTGTTGAGCTCCGACCTTAAAGGCTATGTTGAAAACCCTAACTATTATTTTCTGGAGAATAACCCTCAACGAAAGAAACACCTTGATAATCTACTACTTACACAGGGTTGGCGCAGGTACAGCTGGGGCAGCATTATTACCAATTCCTATCCCGGCAATATCTTTCCGCCAGAACAAGACATTACCATCAGAGGCAGGGTAGTTAATCCAAATGGAACACCAGTGATGGGTGGCAAGGTCGTTTTGCTACCATCTAAAGGCAATGGCGTGATAATGGATACATTAACCAATGCCGATGGCCGCTTTAACTTCCCTGGATTAAGTTTTAATGATAGTACAACATTTGTGATCCAGGCAAGAAGCGCCAAAGGAAAGAAAAAAGTGTATATAGAAATTGACCAGATACCGCCGCAGCTGGTTACCCGAAATAAAAACTCGCCCTCACTTGAAATCAATGTTAACCAAAACCTAATGGCTTACTTAAAGTCAAGGCAGGCCGATTTTGAAACGATGAGAAAAAATGGGCTTTTGCGCAAAAGCATTATGCTTGCAGAAGTAAAAATTGCCGAAAAGAAACCTGTACTCACTAACTCCAGTAATCTTAACGGTGCAGGAAACGCAGATGCCATAATCAAAGCCGATAAACTACAGGACTGCCTTAACCTGACTCAGTGCTTGCAAGGTATGGTTGCCGGAATTATTATTCAAAACGGCATTGCCTACTCTACACGTAGTATGTATAGTTCATTTTCAGGACTGGTACCTATGCAACTGGTTATAGACGGCGTTTACGTAGAGCCCGAGTATTTGAGCATGATTGTACCCCAGGATGTGGAAAGTATTGAGGTGCTTAAAAGCATTGGCAATACCGCCATTTACGGCATACGAGGCGGAGGCGGCGTTTTAATAATTAACACCAAACGCGGCGAGCGCAATCTGTCTTACAGAAACTTGTCGCCTGGCGTTGCTACTTACAAACCTCTCGGCCTATTTACTGCCCGTGAGTTTTACTCCCCGGTATATACGGTTGCCAATATCAACTCGGTACAAATTAATCCGCGGAGTACCATTTTTTGGAAACCCAGTATAACAACAACCACCGAAGGAAAAGCTTCTGTTAGCTTCTTCACAGATGACGACCCCGGAACCTACAAAGTTGTTGCTGAAGGTTTAACTATGAAGGGGCAAGTATTTAGGTCTGTCCATCGATTTACTGTGCATTAATTTTACGTTTAAGTTTAATCGGATTTTAAAATCCGATTGCTTAAATTTGCAGATTATGAACATCCGCTTTGCTGATACTGAAACTCAGGTTGAAACCTTTACGCTCGAAGAGGTCTTAGCCGGCTTAAAAGTTAATCATCGCCTTATTCTCTGGAATGATGAAGTAAACACATTCGACCACGTTATTTACTGCCTTTCCAAATACCTGGATTACTCAGACGCACAGGCCGAAAAAATTGCATGGACAGTACATACTAAAGGCAAAGCGGAGGTTTTGGAAGGGTCTTTTACAGAACTGGAAGTATATCGCAAGATCCTACAGCAGGAAGGCTTAACTGTAAGTATCGACTAACTAATCAGCACCTTAGAAATAACATTTAGGATAGTTCCTTCCTTTTACAGGGAGCCTGAAACTTAGCACAAACTCGTGCGAACCCTTTTGCACACTGGCAAGGCGGCTATGTGTCATATCATACGAATATCCAATTTGCATTTTGGGACTAATCTGAATTTCGGCCAAAAAGTCCATAGAATCAAACGACCTCCAAGAAGCGCCCAGCCACAAGGTTTCACTAATCAGAAAATTAGCGTTCAAATCCATTTGCATCGGAGATCCATTTACATACTTAAACAGAATGTTTGGTTTGAATTTTAGATTCTCTCCTAAAGCCATCAGGTAGCCTCCATTAATAATATAATGCTTTTTAAAAGATGTAGAAGTTCTGCGTGTTCCTTTAAACTCCATAAAAGATGGGGAAGAGATACCTGCATACAATTTTTTACTGAAAAACATCAAGCCCAGGCCTACGTTACCTCTAAATTCGTTTTCATCATTAAAAACAGGGTCCAGAAAAGAATTGCCATCACTAATCTGGCTATAGTTAGCCTGAAATTTGCTTAAACCGCCGCTAATCCCTAATGCGAGGTAAGTATCATCAAAGATTTCAACGCGCTGAGCAAGGGAAAGCATACCCATGTTTTCGGTAATTACCTCGCCAATCTGATCGCGCATTAAAATAACACCAAAAGAAGAATTAGATTCCTTAACTGGAGAATGTAATGAAACAGTTTGAGTATTTGGAGCTCCTTCGAAGCCAACCCATTGGTGACGAGATAGGGCAGTGATATTCAAAGATTCGTCTATAGAAGAATAAGCCGGATTTACAACCAGTCCATTGAACATGTATTGCGAAAACATAGCCTTTTGCTGCCCCACTGCAAAAAATGGCAATAGGCATAACAACGCCAATAACCTTCTCATACTCACCCTTTATAAAAGAATATTGCTATCCCTCAGTTACGAACATTTGTACGCGACCTTTCAACAACGGTTACATACTAATGGAAATTCATGCGCTAGAAATTGGGGAAGGTAAGCCTTTGTTAGCCAGCCATTACAACACTTCGCCTTATGCAACTATTTCTAATGAAAAAAGGATTACATTTACATTCAACTTTGTTGAATAATGGTAGGCCATTACATCAAATGGTGTGAAAAAGTTGGGTTATCATGGGGGATAAGCCAAAGAAATATTTATCAAACCAAACGGATGATTTACAATTATTAGAATTAAAACAAAACAACACACACGTGAAAAGAGCTATCTCAAGCCTAATGCTGGCTATTTTGGCCGGACCGGCCAGTTTTGCCCAGGTAAAAAAGGCAGTCATCAAAAAGCCTACTTTAACAACTAAGGCTACAATGGTTTCTCCAGCCATAGTTAAAGCTTCCATAAACAGAGGGAAAGCGGTTTATGGAACCTATTGTATCTCTTGCCATCAGGCAGATGGAGGAGGAGTACCAAACTTAAATGCACCGTTAATCCACACTTCGCAGGTTTTAGGAAATAAAACTCAGTTGATTAACATTATACTTAAAGGCATGCAAGGTGTTGATATTGACGGGGAGAGCTATTCAAATGTAATGCCTTCGGCAAGCCATCTAAGCAATGAGCAGATAGCCGATGTTTTAACGTACATAAGAAATAGTTTTGGAAATAAGGCAAGCGCTGTGACTCTTGCTGATGTAAAAGCAGTTCGAAAATAAAATATGAAATACCGCAAATTTAAAGGAATAGATATCTCCGAAGTTGGTTTAGGTACCTGGCAACTCGGCAGCGCAGACTGGGGAAATATCAGCGATGAAGATGCTTTCGCCATTTTAAACAGCTTTGTTGATGCCGGTGGAAACTTTATTGATACAGCCGATGTCTACGGAATGGGCATTAGCGAAAGCATTATTGGCAGGTTTTTAAAAACTACAGACAAGCAGCTTTACGTTGCAACCAAACTTGGTAGAAGGCACGATTCGCCTAATGGCTGGCCGCAAAACTTCAAATATGATGTAATGAAACAGCACGTGGAGTCTTCATTGAAAAATCTGGGGCAGTCTTCATTGTTTTTGGAGCAGTTACATTGCATCCCTCAGGAAGAACTTCAATCAGGAAAGGTTTTTGAGCACTTACGCAAATTCCAGGAAGAAAAACTAATTCAGCATTGGGGCGTAAGTGTTGAAACTGCAGAAGAAGCTCTACTGTGTTTAGAGCAGGAGGGAATTGCATCCCTGCAGATCATTTTTAACTTATTCCGCCAGCATTATGCCGAAGAGTTTTTCGCAAAGGCGAAGGAAAAAAATGTGGCATTGATCGTACGTGTGCCACTTGCGAGCGGCCTCTTGACAGGTAAATTCAATCAATCTACTTCTTTCGCCCAGAACGACCATAGAAATTACAATGCAAATGGCGATTCATTTAATGTAGGAGAAACCTTTTCGGGTATTGAGTTTAGCAAAGGCGTACAATTTGCGGCTGAAATTGCTAAACATTTCCCAGACGAAAGGACAGCTTCATGGGCCATACGCTGGATTTTAGAACATCCGGAAATTACAACTGTAATTCCCGGCGCAACTAAAGTCAGCCAGGTGGAAAGCAACGTCTTAGCTTCCTCTCTACCTCACCTTTCCCAAAATACGATATCCGAATTAAAGGACCTGTATAACAGTGAAATTCAGCCTTTAATACGAGGAAGGTTTTAAGCCCCTTCTAACTTAAAGAAGTATAAAACCGGTTTTCCTAAAATGAATTCCGGTTTTTTTCTTATCTATGTCAAGAATATCTACTCACCTATAACCAATACATTATTCAAATTATGCTAAATTCTATTAAGATTAGGCTACTAATGTATGTCCTATTTTTTGCACCACTCTTTGTATCAGCTAAGGATATAAAATACGACTTCGTGGTGGCACAGGACGGCAGCGGCAATTATAAGACAGTACAGGAAGCTATCAATGCGGTGCCCGACCTTCGGAAAAAGACGACAACTATCTTTATTAAAAAAGGAGTTTACAAAGAAAAACTGGTCCTGGCAGGTTCTAAACAATTTATCAGATTTGTGGGAGAGGACGTTAACAAAATCATTTTAACCTTCGATGACTGGGCTCAGAGGAAGAACATTTTCGGGGAAGAAAAAGGAACATCAGGCTCTGCAAGTTTTTATATTTATGGGGATGGTTTTACTGCTGAAAACATAACTTTTGAAAATTCGGCGGGGCCGGTTGGCCAGGCGGTTGCCGTGTGGATTGCAGGAGATAAAGTTGCTTTTAAAAACTGCCGTTTTCTTGGCTTTCAGGACACCCTATATACTTTCGGAAAAAATAGCCGTCAATACTATAAAGACTGTTACATTGAAGGCACAGTAGATTATATATTCGGTTCATCAACTGCCTTATTTGAAGATTGTGAATTATTCTGTAAAAAGAATGGTTATATAACCGCAGCGTCTACCCCGGATACCGCTAAGTTTGGCTATGTTTTTAAAAATTGCAAGGTTACCGGCGATGCTGCCGAAGCTACATTTTATTTGGGAAGGCCATGGCGCCCCTATGCTCGCGTGGTATTTATGCACTGCGATTTAGGAAAAATGATAACTCCGGAGGGCTGGAATAACTGGGGAAAAGAATCTAACGAAAAAACCGCTTATTATGCGGAATATAAAAATAAAGGCAAAGGCTACACTCCAGAAAAACGCGTTAAGTGGTCTCATCAACTTACAGATGCTGAGGCTAAAGAATATACAATGGAAAACATACTTGCAGGCTGGAAGCCGTTCGAGTAAAGCACAAAAAAGCCCCGGAGTTTTTAAATTTAAATTCCGGGGCTTTTTTGTGCTTTACTAGCCTTGGATGATTTTAAGTGTCATTCCAGGCTTCACTGAGTAATGTTTTAGGCGATTGAGAACCTTCACTTCTTCCTCCGTTGAATTAAACTTTTCGACGATAGAACTTAAAGTATCCCCTTCCTTAACTTTGTAGTTAATATAAACATCAACCACTTTATATTTTGGCTGCACAGCTGACTTTGAAGGCGCAACCTGCGCTATTACGATTTTCGGTTTGGGTGGCTCCGGAATTGTATATACCAGTTTTAATTCGCGCTCCAACTTTCCTGGCGTTTTCAACACATCGCATAACGCGTTGTGCAGGTAATCTTTGACTTCCGGAATTATTAATTTTTTAGGACAAGATGCATTTCCATTTATTACCTGGTTTTTAAATGATGCATTCAGAACGCACAAATCAGACAAGCTAACGTTAACCGCCTTTGCAATGCTTTGTAATGTAACAGGCCTTCTAACCATAATTTCCTTGGTAGAAATATTGAAGTTAGGATTAGCCGCGTATAAACCATGTTTACGGGCATTATTCATAATATAAACCGTAGCAATGTATGCCGGAACATAGCTTTGGGTTTCAAGAGGAAGATACTTTCTTAACGTCCAGTAGTCTTTGGCACCATCAGCTTTTTCCATTGCCCAGCGAATATTGTTTCTTCCGCAATTATATGAAGCAATAGCCAATAACCAATCGCCATACATATTATAGGAATCCAAAAGATAACTAGCTGCTGCATTACAGGCCAGGAATGGGTCGCGGCGCTCATCAATAGTGTCATTTATCGCAAGCCCATACAACTTTCCAACCGGTTCTAAAAATTGCCACAAGCCACCAGCCTGAGCTGTTGATAAAGCGAACGGATTTAATGACGATTCTACGATTGATAAATATTTGATTTCCTCGGGAACTCCCCTTTCTGCAAATATCTTTTCGTAAATTGGGAAATAATATTGCGACAAGCCCAGCACTCTTGAGAACCTCGGCTTTTGTGACGACAAATAATAATTTATCATCTTTTTAACCGGTTCATTATAGGTCAGGGGAACAGTTTTAGTTAACTCGTCTAAAGAGCGCCTCATCATTTCAGCCGGGTCGGCTAAAGTGGTATTTACAGATAACAGCTTTTTACTGCTTAATTCTTTGGATTTAGCATCGTTAAAAATTGATAGCCCGAGAACTAAACATAAGACTAAAACACATTTCCTTCTCATCATTATTTTCATATTGACATTTCTGCCTGGTAACTGGTACCTTATACCAAATTAATGACTTTTAGTTACATCCAGCAGATACTTAGAAAACGCTAATAATTCCGATTCACCAAATCTTTTAGCAACCAACTGCACTCCTAGTGGAAGCTTGGTTGCAGTTTCTCCTAATGGCAGCGAAATCGCCGGAATTCCTGCAAGAGATGCCTGCACTGTAAAAATATCAGCCAGATACATTGTTACCGGATCATCTGTTTTTTCACCGATGCCAAAAGCGGGGCCTGGAGTTGTTGGAAGCAGAATAAAATCGTGGTCATGCAATATATCATTCATTTTTTCTGCTATTAACCTTCTAACTCGTTGCGCTTTTCCATAAAATGCATCATAATGCCCTGCGCTAAGCACGAAAGATCCCAAAATGATACGGCGCTTTACTTCAGCCCCAAAACCCTCTGACCGGGATTTTTTATATGTGGTTTCAAGGTCGGTAGCATTCGGGCTTCTATATCCATAGTGCACACCATCATAGCGGGCAAGGTTTGAAGACGCTTCCGCCATGGTTAAGATGTAGTACGTAGGTACTACATAGTTTAAATAAGGGAATGAAATAGGCTCAACTGAGTGGCCTTCTTCTTCCAATTTCTTTATCGTTTGCTCAGTAAGGGATTTGACTTCCGGATCCAAGCCCTCTGATTCCAGGGTTTCAGGCAAATAAGCAATTCTTTTTTTGCCGGAAAAAGCCAAATTTTGAGTGTATGCAGGAACAGGTAAAGTAGACACGGTGCTATCATAATCATCATGGCCGGCAATCACTTCAAGAAGTAGTGCAGCATCCTCTACCGAATTTGTTATAGGGCCAACCTGGTCGAACGAAGATGCATAGGCAATAATACCATGTCTGGACACTCTCCCATACGTAGGCTTTAACCCAACCACACCGCAAAAAGCAGCTGGCTGCCTAACAGAACCACCTGTATCGGTACCCAGCGAAGCCATACATAAACCGGCTTGTACAGCCACCGCAGAACCACCAGAAGATCCTCCTGGTACACGTGTAGTATCGGCAGCATTCTTTACGGGCCCGTGGTATGAATTCTCATTGGACCCTCCCATTGCAAATTCGTCGCAATTCTGGCGTCCAATTATAACAGCATCTTCGGCAAGGAGCCTTTCAACCACTGTTGAAGAAAATACTGCTGTATAATTATCTAAAATTTTTGAACCTGCCGAAACGCCATGCCCTTGGTAGCAAATTAAGTCTTTTATCCCAATTACCATCCCGGCAAGCTTACCACCTGTACCATCAATAATTTTCTGGTTAATGGCAATAGCTTGTTCTTTTGCACTTTCGGCAAAAACTTCCACAAAAGCGTTTAAATGCTTTTTTTCTTCTATTCGTTGTAAGTAGCTTTCTACCAATTGGCTTAAATGCAACTTACCCGCTTTAATATCTTTTTGTACGCTGCTTAATGTAGTGTACTGTTCCATGCCGTGAAGGTACATATTTCTATCAAATGAAACCAAAATTGCGGCATACATCCACCAAAATATGCCATAGACAGTAATTATTGTCAAAAACAGAAGTAAATATTGCCAAAATATAAAAAGCAATCCGCGCCAAAAAGAGACATGGTGAGATTGCAGCACCCTTTAAACGAAAAAGCCTCATGCTTGATTAAACATGAGGCCAAATGTCTTAAGACTTTCTATTAATATTCTCTAGGCTTATTTTCATTAGGGTCGCCATCCTTAGCATCTTTAAATTCCTTCACGCCCTTGCCTAAGCCTCTCATCAATTCAGGAATTTTCTTCCCTCCAAACAATAACAACAAAGCAAGCACTATCAGAATAATTTCAGGAGCTCCAAGAGGTGCCAGTAAAATTGAGTTTACCATAATTATGAGTTTGAATCAGCCTGTCCGGCCTGTTTATTTACATTTGAATTTTTGCTATTGAAATCCACATCAAGGTCGTCATTTACAGCATTTATATTTCTATGAATTTCACGCTTTACACCTTCTGATGCATCCTTAAACTCCCTTATACCTTTACCTAGGCCTCGAGCAAGCTCCGGCATCTTCTTTCCTCCAAACAACAACAGTATTGCTCCTACAATTAGCAGCATTTCAGGAGTTCCAATATTCAGGAACAATAATACAGCGTTTAGCATTTTATCTATTTTTTACAAATATACGGATTTCTTAAAGCTCTGGCCTATTAATTGGCCAGCCAACTCTCAGGATCTAAAGGAGTTGAGCCTTTCCTCACCTGAAACTGCATTTCGGTTGTCCCATCCTCAGAATCGGTGGATACGATCCCGATAACCTGCTTCAGTGAAACCTTCTGTCCACGTGAAACATTAACAGACTTCAGTTTAAAATACACTGAATAATATTCCCCATGGCTAATTAATACATACATGTCTGATCCAATTGAGCCAACCTGGGCTACTTTCCCTTCAAATATGGCTCTGATGGATGCGCCTTGATTTGTGCGAATTGTAATTCCCACGTTGTCGACAGTTACTCCGGCTCCCACTGTATGGCGTCCGAAATGCTCTGTAATAGAACCATTAGCTACCGGCCAAGGCAGCTGTCCCCTGCTACCAAGAAAGTCAGATGATAATTTAACTGCTTCAGGAGTTGATGCAAGTACACTTGAACCTCTGGACACCGGCTTTGTTGGAGCAACCTCCCGATTTTCCGCCCTGGCTTTTGCAGCTGCAGCCCTCGCTGCCTCCTCTTCTCTTCTTCTTGCTTCTGCAATCTCCCTTTGGATTGCATTATTGATCGCTCGATTAAGGCTGGCCGCCTCGCGTTGTTTCCTCGATAGCTCTTGTTTTAATTGCTTTTCCTGCTTAGCGAGTTTACTTAATTGCTGAGACTTATTAACCTTTTCTTTTCCTAGAGTGACTTTCTCATCTTCCTGGTCGTGTAGCAATTCGTTCTTAGAACGCTTATTTCGATCGAGTTGAACAATCTTAATTCCTAATTCCTGAGATGTCTGCGTGATATATTTTGCTTGCTTCTTACGATAATCTCCAAACTGCTGTAAATATTTTAAGCGCTTATAGCCCTGATTAAAATCTTTCGATGCGAAAATAAACATCAGCTTACTGTACGCACTCTGGTTTCGGAAAGCGAAGAGAACCATGGCAGCATATTCTTTTTTTAGCTTATTTAATTGTGCCTGTAAAGACCTTACAGTGTTAGTATTCTCAGAAATTTCATTATCAAGCAACCGAACCTCAGAATTTATGGTCCTGATTTTTTCTTCGCGCAGGCGTATTTGAGCATTCAGGGCATTGATCTGTTTAAGCGACAATCTTTTATTGCTTGCAACTTCATTTTGAGACCTCCTTAACATTTCAATTTCGCGGGTTAAGGCATCTTTACGGCGTTTTAGTTCGGCACTGCTTTGCGCAAAAATCGAACTACTAACACCTATAAATGCTAAAACAAGAAAAAGCCTGATTAAACTCATGGGGCAAATCTATCTATTTAATTTTTTACGGTAAACCTTTTAGGAACATTGAATGGAAATTCCACTGGTTCATTAACAGTTACCTGATTGTATTTTAAATCGATTTGCAATTTTTTATTGCCGGCACCCGAATTTATCTGGACGTTGAAGGGGATTTCTTTTCCCGAAATAGCACCGAAGCCAGCGTAATTTACTTGCAAGGCTTGCCCTTTTAGCTCGTCCTGTAGTAAGGTTTGAGTAAGATTGTTGTTAGAATTAAATAACAACGTATAAATCAGCCCAGATAAATTGCCGGCTAACTGGGTTTCTCCCGCCTTTACTTCTATAGCGGAGTTTAACGAGAGCGTACCAGGCAATGCGTTTGCAGTAAACAAACCTTGAATGGTATTAAAATCAGCATGTTTACCTGCGTATTGCTGAACGAAACTAAAAGGCTTGGCAGTATACTCACTTTCCAACTTGTTTAATACTTTAACGGAGTCTGGAGTAAGAAGTACCCTGGCAACCTCAATTCCTGCGAGAGCAGTAACGGACACCCAAATCACTTCGCCACTCTTTATTCTGATAGACATGCTAACATCATGACTATCGTTATTAATATTTAAGTCGGCTTTTGCCTTTATAGCCAGAGTATTATAACTCACCTGCTTTGCTGACAAATTTTTTAGTATTTCTGAATTAGTTGTTGAAGGTGATATTACTCCAGGAACAGCTGCCGGCTGGGCTACTTTTTTTGTTTTGCACCCAAAAGCCGAAAACAACATAACACCGATAAACGCCTTAATCAAAAAACTTCTTCTCATTTATTTTCTTTTCTAAAATCAAGGACTTAACGCCTGTTTCCCGAGCACGAAGCCACTGTTCAAGCGCTTCGGACTTCAAGCCCATGAAATATAAAATATCGCCGTAATGCTCAGCCAAAACTCCGCTGCTATTATTTTTCTGGATAGCTTTTTCTATCCATGTTTTGGCTTCGGCATATTTTTTTTGCTTAAATAATACCCAAGCATACGTATCTTCAAATGACGCGTTTCCTGGCTGTAGACTAACAGACTTGGCCGACATTTGAGCAGCTTTTTCAAGATTCTCTCCTCTTAACGATAAATAATAAGCATAATTATTCAGCACATAGGTATTGTCGGGATTTAGTTCCAGGGCTTTATTATATGCATCATCTGACTCTTTATATTTTTTAAGCCCATTATATGAATCTCCCAGCGAAGAATAAATTTGCGATAAGAAATTCTTATCCTCCACTTCCAGATTTGCGGCCTCTTGCAAATGAACTATGGCTTTATCATGTTTGCCACTTTGAGCGTAGGCTATTGCGGTATAGAAATATAAGGGCGCTTGCGCTGGAAAAATTGAGATACCATCTTCACCATCTTTAATGGCAGATTGAAAATCACCGGTAGAGATGTCGATTCTAAGTACTTGCTCCCAAACCAGATATGCCTGATTATTCAGCTCAATTGCCTTTTTATACGTTTGCCGGGCTTCGCTTAACTTTCCATCCTGATAAAGCACATCGCCATAAACAGAATACGATTTCGCCTCAGTTGGATGCACCTCTGTAATAATTTTAGCAAGTTCTGCAGCATCTGCCCTGGCCGAAGGGTCTTTAAACTTTGTAAAGAAAGAAAGGACTATCCCCACCTTTGCATCAACCGCTAAGGATGGGTCGGCAAACGCGGTACGCAGTTCAGCGATTGCGTCATCCTTTTTACCCAAGTTGTTATAAATGTCGGCGATTGCAAGATTCACAAAAGCATTTGATATACCTAAAGACTTAGTGTTTTGAAGCACTACCAAAGCTTTATCCAAATGCCCCGATTTTTCATAAACGCTTGCGAGATTTAAATAATTGCGAACATCACTTGGGCTGGACACTATGAGTTTCTCAATTTCCGAAGCTGCCTTATTAGGGTTTCCCTGTTTTTGATAAATTCTTTGCCTGGCATTTATCAGCTCTGCAGATGTTCCAAAGCGCTTCTCAATATCGCTGTATACTGTCTCGGCTTCCTTTATCTTATTTGAGAGAAAATAAACATTCGCCTTGTCAAAATAATACTCTTCGTTATCGGGCTCCAGATTAATGAGGTCTGAATAAACCAATGCGAGCTGCCCAAGGTTCTTATTGCTTTTATAAATATCTGCCAGCAAAAGCCAATACCACTTATTTTGGGAATTAACTGTTACGGCGTCTCTCGCATATTTTTCAGCGGTTGATTCCTCCTCCCGTAAATGATAAATACAAGCGAGCTCGTATAAGGCAGCATGGTTGGAAGGATCAATCCCAATAACTTCCTTAAAATAGCCTTCAGAATCTACACTCTTATTGGCCAGCTTAGCCTTTAAACCATTGAAAAACTTTTCTTTAACCTGTACACTGTCCTCTGCATTAAGAACACGCCCTACTACTATTACCGCAGCATTATTCTGCTGGGCGACAGCTATCCCACTCACAAAACTTAATACAAAAGCCAGTTTTTTTATCATACTTATCTCCCTGTATGGCCATAACCTCCGGCCCCTCTAACTGTTTCTGTTAGAATTTCCACCTCGCCCCAATTGACCTGTTCATGTTTTGCAACAATCATCTGTGCTATACGCTCACCACTGTTTACAACAAAATCCGTGTCAGAAAGGTTAACTAACAGAATTTTTATTTCACCGCGATAATCGGCATCGATAGTGCCCGGCGAATTAAGCACTGTTAAGCCATGTTTAAACGCCAATCCGCTTCTTGGCCTTATTTGAGCCTCGTAGCCTTCAGGTAATTCGATGAACAAACCTGTTGGAATTAAGGCGCGTTGCAAAGGTTTAATCAACACTTCGCCATCTGGCAAAAAAGCCCTTAGGTCCATTCCGGCAGAGTGTACAGTTTCGTATGCAGGTAGTGCGTTGTCTGATTTGTTGATAATGTTTATTGTCATTTTCTGAATATTGCCTTGATCTCTTTTCTTTCAAAAAATAAGGTTCCTGCAATAAAAGCAGCCAGCAATAAGTTGCCGGCAATTAGGCTTCTGTTAAAGGTATTGAAAGATAAGAATACTATTATAATTGCTGTAAATAAGTACGCTAAATTTTTATTTAGGTTATAGGGAATAGGATAATTTCTTTGCCCCAGGAAATAAGAAAGAACCATCATACTCGCATAAGCGGTTAGAGATATCCATGCAGATGCGACATAACTATACTTAGGTATAAATATAATGTTAAGAATTATAGTGAGAATAGCGCCAATTGCCGAAATGTAAAGGCCATAACGGGTTTGGTCGGATAACTTATACCATATGGATAGATTCATATAAATACCTAAGCTCACATATCCAAACAATAATACAGGCACTACTTTTAATCCAGACCAATAAAGGTATTTCTGCTCATCACTGCCTGGAATAAAATATTTAAGTATTTCAATATTAGCCACTAATGCTACAAATATTATAGATACAGCGATTACGAAGTAATTCATTATTGCCGCATAGGTTTCGCCAGAGTTTTTATTTTTAGCGTGGCTGAAGAAGAATGGTTCGGCGCCCAGCCGAAATGCCTGAACGAAAATGCTCAGAAAAACGGCAAGCTTGCAAACGGCTCCATAAATCCCAACTTCCTGCTTGCCAAAGTCTCCGTCCAGTAGCTTTTCGATAAAAATTTTGTCAGAATTTTCATTGATAATAAATGAAAGATTGGCGATTAGAACCGGAAAGCTATAGTAGAGCATCTCTTTAACCAATTTAGAGTCAAATCCAAAGGTTAGTTTTACAAGCTCTGGAAGTAAGAGTACCAGGGTTGCAATACTTGCTAATAAATTGGATATAAATACATATCCAACCCAGTTTTGCTGGAACCAAGGAAAATTAAAATACCCATTACTTATTCCCCAAGGCACAATGTATAAAAAGAACAAGTTCAGGAAAACAAATACCAGGATGTTTACAGCCTTTATAAAGGTGTACCTGCCAGGCCTGCCATCTGCCCTGACCTTGGCAAAAGGAATCACTGCAATAGCATCAACTATCAAGATCCAGATAAAAAGGCGAATGAAAGTTTTATAATCTTCAATGCTTGTAACGCCTTCATCATGCATCCATCTTGCTACATCCTCTATAAATAGTGAGGTTGTGGTTAGAAATAAAAGGGCGATTGCAAGAATCGTAAAAAAGGTTGTGCTGTATACTTTCTTTTTATCTTCATACTTATTGATGTATCTAAAAAAGGTGGTTTCCATACCGAATGCAAGAATCGCATTAAACATGGAGGCCCAGGCATACATCGTAGTAAAAATGCCATAAACCCTGGGTGGATAAAGATTGACGTAAATTGGCGTTAATATAAAATTTAACAGCCTTGAAATTATGGTGCTTAATCCATAAACAGCTGTTTGGCCGGCAAATTTTTTTAGAGTTGACAAACTAATAGATTGAATTCCCTAGAAGGGTTAAAACAGAAAATTCTTTTTTACGACTTCAAAATTGCGAAAGTTCTTTAGATCCGCTTCTTCGCTGTGTACTTTTTCAACTACGGCGTTTTGAGGTCCATCATTGCACCACTCGAGAAAACTTTCAATGGAAAAGTCATCGCCTTCAGCTTCAATATACACCGACCCATCTTCCTTATTTTTTACAAAACCTTTGATGCCGAGCTGATCGGCAACGGCTTTGGTTGTCGCTCTGTAATATACCCCCTGGACTTTTCCTATTACTGTTATATTATAATGTTTCATTGTTTTAAGATGCTTGATAAGCTTTAAAGCTTGGATACTAATGTTAAAAACTAAAACTGCAGTTTACAGACCCGTTCCCTTTCTGCTAAAAATTCATTCCAGATTCGATGAAGGATTTCTGATGCTGGCTGGATTTTAGAAAGCATTGCTGAGACTTGCCCTATTTCGAGCTCTCCTTCATCTAAATCGCCTTCAAACATTCCTTTTTTTGAACGCCCCTTTCCAAGCAGCGCTTCGAGACTGGCTTTGTCAGCTCCGGCGATCTCTGCCTGTTCAACTTTAAAAAAGAATTCATTCTTCAACAACCTTACCGGTACGAGAGTTTTTAGGCTAAGCTTGGTATCGCCTTCGGCTGAGTTTAGAATTGCCTGCTTAAAATTTAAGTGTCCGGATGATTCCTCAGAGACAGCAAATGCGGAACCAACTTGCACTGCGTCTGCTCCCAGAGCCATAGCAGCAAGCATCGCTTTGCCACTTCCTATACCGCCGGCAGCGATAAGCGGAATAGATACGCTTTCACGAACCATTGGAATTAAACAAAGCGTGGTGGTTTCTTCGCGGCCATTATGTCCTCCGGCTTCAAAACCTTCGGCAACTATCGCATCAACGCCACTTGCTTCTGCCTTTTTAGCAAATTTGGTATTTGCAACAACATGTACTACTGTAATTCCAGCCTCCTTTAGTTTCGATGTCCAGGTTGCTGGATTTCCCGCTGAGGTAAAAACAATCTTTACGCCCTCTTCTAACACTACTTGAATATGTTCTGCAATATTAGGATACAATAGAGGGATATTGACACCGAATGGTTTAGTGGTAGCAGCTCTGCATTTTTGAATATGTGACCTTAAAATTTCGGGATACATAGAACCGGAACCGATTAGGCCCAAGCCTCCAGCGTTACTAACCGCAGAAGCTAATTCCCAACCACTGCACCAAACCATGCCGGCCTGTACAATCGGGTATTTCACCCCAAAAAGGCTACAGATTTTGTTCATCGCTGTAAAGTTGGAACTTATAGCGATAAAGCCCAAAAATTAAATCAGTTTTTTAACTTTTGACTCAGGGGTTAAATTCAAGCCTTCCACATTCGTAATCAGGTTCAACCCAGGTCTCTTTCCTTTTTCAATAGAACCAAACTTATCATCCAATCTTAAAAATTTAGCGCCGTTCAATGTTGCCCATGCAATGGTTTCGGTTAAATTAAGCATTGGGAAATATTCGTGCAGCGTTTTAAGCTCTGACAATATGCAAAGCTTATCATTAGAAGCAAGGCTGTCTGTCCCTAAGGTAATATTGAAATCATTGAATAAAAACATCTCCACTTTAGGAAGCCTATCTTCAATATAAAGATTTGCATTCGGGCAAAAGCACCAGCTAACATCCCTGCCAGACCTCCGGATAAAGTATATATCCTTCATACTAGTGTAGATGTTATGAACTAACATTACTTTTTGTTTGTCGGGAAGCAAAGGAATAAAGCTTTGTAACGAATTGCGGGCCTGTGGCTTAAAGAAATCTATATTGAGGTTTATATCTTTATAAAAATCTATAAACCCGCCCGTTTTATAGCGATAGAGTTTATTCTCTTCTTCAGTTTCCTGATTGTGAATGGTCAAAAGCTCGCCAGAATGCCCACAGAATTTACTGATAAACCTGAAAAGTTCTTTGCATACCGAGTAAGGAGCGTGAGGCACCAATGAGGCCTTTAAGGGCGCAAACGCTTCCATCAACTCGCCGCCATCCCTAAAAACGTCTTTGGCTTTTTCTGGTTCAAAGCAAATCAGCTCTATAAAGGTGTGGTAGTGAATTTTACTCTTTAGCTTAACCTCTTTGGAAGAGATACTATTGGCTACATCTGCCACGGCAACAATACCGTTTTCATACATTTGGGTATCTGCCTCTAGCATGGCCGCTTCCGAGTCCTTAGTAGTCTTTCGCCTTGCAATCACCTCCTTGATAAAAGGAATTAAGCCTAACTTTTGAGGAATTTTGTTGTAGAGCCCTGATAATTCCAGATGGCAATGTGTATTAATAAAACCCGGAACAATAATCCCATCAAATCTTTCAACCTCGTTGCCACCAGGTATTCCATTTACATCGCTGTAAATGTTAACAATTTCACCTGTTGAATCAACAGCTACAATTCCCTTTTTGATCGGAGGGCCCGACACAGGAAGTATATAATCTGCTGAAAAATATTTAGTCATATAATAATTCTCCTAACCCATCATTCCAATCGCACAAAGCATTTTTTTTGCTGTTACAACAACAATTATAGTAAAAATTTTGTTTCCGTATTTTTTCAACCGCATTTTATCTGAAATATTAACTAAATTTGCATTGTGAATGAGGAAGTTATAAAAAAAGATATTCGAAACCTATCATCTACAGACCTTAAAAATTTCCTGGTTGAGAATAATGAGCCTGCATTTAGGGCAAAGCAAATAGCTGATTGGCTTTGGGTTAAATCAGCAACAAGCTTTGACGAAATGAGTAATCTTTCTAAAGGGCTTCGTGAAAAGCTTAATGCTAATTTTAATATTAATGCAGCAGCCATCCACCAATCGCAATACAGTTCAGACCGAACAATAAAAAATACATTCAAGCTATATGATGGTAATATTATCGAGGGAGTGCTTATTCCGACTCCCGAGAGGATGACCGCCTGTGTAAGTTCGCAAGTTGGCTGTAGCCTAACCTGTAAATTTTGCGCCACGGGGTATATGGACCGTAAACGGAATCTTGATCCGGGCGAGATTTACGACCAGGTAGTTTTAATTGACAAACAAGCCCGCGAAAATTATAATATACCACTATCTAATATTGTGTATATGGGAATGGGCGAACCATTGTTGAATTACGCCAATGTGCTAAAATCTATCGACCGGCTAACTTCTCCGGATGGCTTAAATATGGCAGCCAAACGAATCACTGTTTCAACTGCAGGAATCGCCAAAATGATCAAAAAGCTTGGTGATGACCAGGTAAAATTTAATCTTGCCCTTTCATTACATGCTGCAAATGATAAAAAACGTAATGAAATTATGCCAATAAACGAGCAGAACTCATTAAAGGCACTTGCAGAAGCGCTTAAATATTATTTTATTAAAACAAAGAATCCTGTAACGTACGAATACATCATATTTGACAACTTTAACGACAGTATTCAAGATGCGATGGAACTTGCTAAATTTTGCAAGCACTTGCCTTGTAAAGTAAATATCATTGAGTATAATCCTATTTCTTTTGCGGCATTTACCAATGCAGAAGAAGACAAGACGGAGGCGTTTGCCAACTACCTCAAAAAGCAAGGAATCATTACCAACATTCGCCGAAGCAGAGGTAAAGATATAGACGCAGCCTGCGGGCAGCTTGCCGTTAAAGAGCAATAATTTTGCTGGGATTGTATTTTGATGTAATTTGTTGCGATGAATGCAATCCCGAGGCTTCTTAACGATTTTCTATCCCTCTTCTTTCCTGAAGTTTGCGCTGCCTGCGGAACAAATCTGATAGCGAACGAGTCGGTAATTTGCAGCTCATGCATCTACCATTTGCCTTATACGAATTTCCATTTGCTACCCGACAACAATGTGGCGAGACAATTCTGGGGGCGGGTTCCTTTTACATCTTGCGGCTCTTACTTATTTTTCACAAAAAGGTCTAAGGTGCAAAGCTTAATGCACCAGCTTAAATACAATAATCGTCCGGAAGTAGGCTTTAAGCTCGGGGAAATGTATGGCATCCAACTGAAGAGTTCTGCTTCGTTTATCGCTCCAGACCTAATTGTGCCAGTACCACTTCACCCCTCCAGATATAAAAAAAGGGGCTATAACCAAAGTGAGCATTTTGCCAATGGCCTTGCCTCCAAGCTAAATGTACCTGTGGCAACACACCTGCTGAAACGACTTGTATCCACAGAAACACAGACTAAGAAATCACGTTTTGTGCGCTACGAGAATATGCAAAACGTATTTGGCACCGTTAATGGAGAACAAATTGCAGGAAAACATTTACTTCTGGTTGATGATATTATAACAACCGGCGCAACGATTGAAAGCTGCGCAAATGCTCTATTAAAGATAGACGGTGTGAAACTAAGCATCGCCGGAATTGCATTTACTGATTAATCCAATGAAACCCATATACCTATTTCTTTATTTAGCGATCTTCCTTTTCTCTTGCAAAAAAGACGATAACTACGTTCATAATTCAAAATACCCATTAACCTTTTCTGAGGATACAGTCTCTTTCGATACCGTGTTCACTTCTATGGGATCTACCACCAGGCGGATAAAAATTTTCAACCTCGACAAAAAAGCTGTTGTGATCTCTCAAATTAAGTTATTTGGAGGTTCAGCATCTGCTTACCAGATCAATGTGAATGGAATAGCCAGCCATCAAATTTCAAACTTTGAAATCCCGGCGAGAGATTCCATTAACCTTTTTGTGAAAGTCACGATCAACCCTAATTCTCAGGAAAGTCCTTTCATTGTAAAAGACTCTATCAACTTCATTACTAACGGCGCAACGCAGGTAATTAACCTGAAAGCATACGGGCAAAATGCACATTTCTTAAATAATGCGGTAATCAACGAAAACACCACCTGGGACAATAAGCTGCCCTATATTATAAGTAACAAGCTCCTGGTAACCGAGGGAAAAACCTTAACCGTTTCCAAAGGCAGCCGTATCTATTTTCACAAGGGAGGGAAAATGGAAGTAGCCGGCACCCTTCGCATTGACGGGGAAGCCACTGATACCGTTACATTTGCCAGCGACCGCCTTGAACGCTTGCCTTATGCTGAAGAAAGAGGCCAGTGGGACGGGATTCGTTTGTTGAGAACCAGCAAGGACAACTTTATCAAACATGCAACTATTAAAAATGCCCTTATAGGAATTCAAGTAGATTCGGCATCTGTTAACAGTTCTCCTAAATTATTAATTGTTAACTCCATTGTTAAGAATATGGAAGTTGCTGGTATTTTAGGGTACAATACTTCTATAGCCGGCTACAACAATTTATTGTCCAATTGTGGCAAATATCTAATTTATTGCCCCAACGGCGGATTTTATGATTTTAAACAGAATACTTTGGTAAATCTAAATTCAAGAACCACTCCTTCCCTATTCTTTAGTGACTACACTAATTCCACTGCATCAACAACGCTTGATGTTACCCTAGTTAATAACATTATTTGGGGATCTTTGCAAGATGAATTAAGGGTGGAAAAAAAAGGGAGCCAATTTAAGCAGTTAATAAGGAGCAACCTTGTAAAATCATTAGATAAAGTAACTCTCGAAAGTCTCGGGAACATTGTGAATTCAGACCCTCTGTTTATACCCAACAGCTTAACTTTTTTCCTGCAAGCCGGAAGTTCTGCCGAAAATCAAGGTGAGGACCTATCTTCTGACCCTTATTTTAACCAGTGGCTATCGAAGGACCAGCACCTAAAGCCAAGATTATTTCCCTCAGAATTAGGCTGTTACGAAATATTTTAAATTTTTTAAAAATATTGTAACCTTTTAGTTGTTATAGAGTACAAGTAATTGAGAGCGTTAATTTAGATAGAAAGAGCTGGAAGCCGTAGGCGACCAGCTTTTTCTTATTTAAAGGGTTTGCAAAATAACGAATCTTCAACCATCCGCCAAGCCCAATCTTTATTCCATTTTAACTTTCCAGCAAAAGGTGGCAAAATTCCCAAAATGTTCCTATCCCGAATCTCTTCTGACGAAGTCCCATCAAATCATTTGGTAGGCTCACGAGCTGGTTCCTTCTGGATTAGCTAAAGAAATGCGAGTACAGAATCGAATGCTGAGCCGCCCGTAAATCAATCTGCCTAAAAAATGGGGGGCGATCGAATACCGGGGATTTCAAGTAATGAATTACTCCGAGCCTTGAATTGGCATTAAGGCCTGATTTATAAGCAATAGGGTTATTGCAGATTAAGATACCAGCTCGGCTATAGCGGGGAAGT
>CBIHNR010000001.1:0-133383 GCA_966211215.1 uncultured Pedobacter sp. | reverse complement strand
ATAATGATTAAAAATCTTGTGGAATAATTCCACACATTGGGAATTTAATGTACCAGTTGTTTGAGGAAGGGCGTATATACTACTCAGGAAAAGAGCATTCAACTATTTGAAAATCAATCAAAAAAAAGAGCAACCACACGAATTAAAGCAGTTTTATGAATATGTCTGGGAGCCCATAGTGTCAGCCTGCTTCGTTGAAGGCTAGCGTCTGAGAAAGGTAGTTTAGAGCTTTGAAGCCTCAGCCTAACGAAGCGCCTTAACAAATTTATACCATAGGTCGTTTCATTTTTTGTAAAACACTGAAGGATTGGATTACAAGAAAAACGTTTGCTAGCTAGCATCCGCGGGCGATTCATGAATCGCCCCTACATGAGTTCTATTCATCGCATCGAATCATAAGAATAGAAATATTTGGAGTAATAGCCTGGGGGACATGAGTAGCGGCAATTCATGATTGCCCGCTTTAATAAAAACGACTATGTCTTGCTTGCATAATTTATATCATAGGTAGTGGGGGATTTTTTTTACCCAGAAAGTAAAGATAACAGTAGCGGGAGCGCCTGGTGTCAGCCTGAGCTCCGTCGAAGGCTAGTGCTTGGGGAAACGGAACTTCAGGGCTGGTAGCTTAGGGCTTCGAGAGCCTCAGCCTGACAAAGTGCCTTAACAAATTTATATTATAGGCCGTTTTGATTTTTTTTGTAAATCACTGAAGGGCTGAATGACAAGAAAAACGTTTGTTTGCTAGCATCTCACGGGCGATTCATGAATCACCCCTACATGAGTTCTATCCATCGCATTGAATCATAATAGAACCATTTGGAGTAATAGCTTGGGGGACATGGGTAGCGGCAATTCATGATTGCCCGCTTTAATAAAAACGACTATGTCTTGCTTGCATAATTTTATATCATAGGTAGTGGGGAATTTTTTCAAACACTAAAAGAGGAAAGACATTTAATTCGATGTACTGCGATCTAAGCGAGACTGTCCTTTCCGAATCCCTTTACAGGTGAGGGATCTACAGATATAGAATGCAGGTTAAGTCCATATGTAAATACTACCTCTGGCTCAGGAGATTTCTCGGCATTTCCCTACAATTCCCCCTGGCTTCAAATGCCTCGAAATGACGGCTAAAATGCATTACCTACCTCCGAAAAACCTTTGTTATAGATATAGGGGTATTTTCAACCGTCGAAATCATGGTTACATTCAATAAAACCTGCATGAGCAAAAGCTCACAAACGGCGATGAAAGTAGCAAGCAGGTTCTTTGTGTCCTTTTAAAAACAAATTAAACTTTCACAAAAAAAGCCAGAGCTACCCTGCGGGACAACTCTGGCCGTTATTTAAGAAAATTTAATTTGAAAACTTTTTAAGCTCTATTATTTAGCACCTGCGCCAGCTAATACTACTGATGCTACATCAGCTGCCGGAGTTAAGTATGCTGAATATGAGTAAGGTACAGTCATGCCTGGGTCTGCTGTAGTTACCCTTGGAGCTCCACTTGTTTTGAATATGTTAGAGCTTACTTTGCTTACATAACCTACATTGCTGTCAATCTCTGTACGGATTGGGTTGCTTACGCTTTCGAAGTAGTTGTTTTCAACCATTACTTTTGATGCATAGCGAGAGCCTACTGAGTAACCGCTGGTAGTTGCGCTCTTTAAATAATAATTATTGAATAAGTGCGCTGTGCTGTAGATGAATGCCGGGCCTCTTTCTGCAAGGTTATTGAAGAAGTTGTGGTGGTAAGTTACGTGCAGCTTGTTGGTGCCTGCATCTGAAGTTCCGCCTACGAATGAGCCTTTCCAGCTGTTCATCAATTTAGACCAAGAAATAGTAATATAGTCAGACTGTTTTGAGATGTCGATCAAGCCATCATAATATTCCCAGTCAGAGTGCAATAAATCTGCAGAAAGTTCGCAATGGTCAACCCAAACGTGGTCTGCATATTTCATACCGATACAGTCGTTATCGCCGCCGCCTGTTGCTGGGTCTACCTGCCTTACATCTTTAATTTTCAGGTTTTTAACGATTACGTTTTTAACATAGTCGCTGGTGCTGGTTCCGAAGATACGTAAGCCTACGCCGCTAAGGGTTGCACCGCTTAAGCCGATAATGGTTTTGTTAGATTTTACAACCACACTGCCTGTTCCGGTAATAGTACCAGAAACCTGGATAATCATTGGAGATGACGAGCCTGCTGCACTTTTTAAAGCTGACAACGTTGTAACAGTTACTGTTTGGCCACCGGCACCGCCAGTTGTTAGCCCGTTAACTGCTGCATAACCTACAAGGGCTGAAGTTGGCGCCGGGGCAGGTGCTGGAGCTGGTGCCGGGTCTGCTGTACCTGTAGTATAAGTATATTTTCTTCCGTTGGTACGTGGGTCTGTATTATCAGATGATGAGAAGTACAATACATCGCCCCAGTGGCTATACCTTCCCCTTCCGCTGTTTCTGATATCTGCGTGAGGTGCATGGGCCGGGCTCAATTCGCGGCCGTTCTCATATAATTTTAATGTTGATATAGTTGGCTGCGTTCCTGAATCGCCGGTTACGCCAAAGCTTTTCCTTACTTTAAATGCATACCCACCTTCTACAACGATAGAACTTGTTGTAATAGTAACAGGCGCTGATACTGCTGATGTGGTTGCGGATAGTTTTTCAGTGGCTTCTACCGACGGCGCTGCAGCTTCTTCCTGCGACTCCTTCTGGCATTGGCTAAATAAAAGAACTGAACAAACTAAAAAACTCATTGACAATTTACTTCTTAAATTAACTCTTTTCATACTGTGTTTTTAAAAAAATATACCCCTTGTAACGGGCCGTCCGATCCAAAGGGTTCACTCCTTCACACTAGGAAATGTTAATTATTTTTATATAAGAAGCTTTTAATCAAAACTTTATAGCAAACGCAGCCAACCGCATGAATTAACCTTCGCTACAATATTGCTACTTAAGGTTACATAATGCAGCGTATTGAACAAAAACACAAGGCGATACCAAATAAAGCGGCAGCCTTGAGGCGAAATTTATTTACCTGAATTTTTTCTTTATTTTTTTTAAAACAATTTTTGAAACCCGAGGTAATGCGAAGTTAGTTCTCGCTTTTTGCCGTTTTAGGTTCACATATTTTATGGAGTTTTGTAATCTTTTCGTCATTAAACTAGCTGAAAATCAGGACTAAATTCCTAAAAATGCCAAGCGGCGAAAAAAACTTCATTTTTTCCTTTGAAATCCAAAAAATAATGATTAAAAATCTTGTGGAATAATTCCACACATTGGGAATTTAATGTACCAACGGACTGAGAAGGACATACGCAGGAGGTTTTGACTTTAGCCACATTTAATATGACTAAAGCCTTCTACACTCTGATCATCTTATAATGATCATTTATATTCTATTCATAAATCTTAGGTAATACACCCAATTAAGCCGCTTAAGATCTCTCCGAAGTTACAATGACATCATTGTATGTTACTTATCTTTAACGAGTTGCACATTTGGCATTTTGTCATCTCGACCTAAGGAGAGATCCTAAAAAGCTTACTATGTTAAGCGCCTTAGGATTTATTAAGAAATTAATTTGTTTTTTATAAATGCGTTAATACTACTTCGTGGCCCTCTCACGTCGAAATGGCCAAGCGGGCTAGCCCGTAATCGCTCCATGTCATCACTATATTTTGCTTTCAAAAAAGCTGATTAATAAAAGCCAACACCAGAATATTTACCTGACTATATGCAAGCTGCTGAACTCGCCTCGGCACCCCATCGGGTATTTTTTAAAACAGCTTCAACACAGCGCTTAATGTGTCATGCCATTTTCCTCTCACTTAGTGTTAAAAAAGATCAATATCCTTGAACATACAAACCATACAAAAACAGCCAAAGCCACCCGTATGGGTAGCCTTGGCCGACATTTTTAAAAAAAATTAATTTGAAAAGTGCTAATAAAAGCTATTGTTTTTATTTAGCTCCCGCACCAGCCAGTACCACTGAAGCTACATCTGCTGCTGGAGTTAAAACTGATGAATATGAGTAAGGTACAGTCATTCCAGGATCTGAAGTTGTTACCCTTGGAGCACCACTGCTTTTGAAATAGTTAGAGCTTACTTTACTTACATAACCTACATTGCTTTCGATATCCGTACGGATTGGATTGCTAATGCTTTCAAAGTAATTGTTTTCAACCAATACTTTTGAGGAATAACGTGATCCTACCGCGTAACCACCTGTGTTTGCACTCTTCAGGTAGTAGTTATTGAATACGTGTGAAGTACTGTAGATAAACGCAGGGCCTCTTTCTGCCAAATTGTTAAACAAGTTGTGGTGGAATGTTACGTGCAGTTTGTTAGTACCCGCATCTGAAGTTCCGCCTACGAAAGAACCTTTCCAGCTATTCATTAATTTAGACCATGATACAGTAACGTAGTCAGACTGTTTAGAGATGTCGATCAAGCCATCATAATATTCCCAGTCTGAGTGGTTAAGGTCTGCAGAAAGTTCGCAATGGTCAATCCATACGTGGTCTGCATATTTTAAGCCGATACAGTCGTTATCGCCGCTGCCCGTTGCAGGGTCTACCTGGATTACATTTTTGATTTTCAGGTTTTTAACGATTACGTTTTTAACGTATGCACTTGTGCTGGTTCCGAAGATACGCAAGCCTACACCGTTAAGGGTTGCACCGCTTAAGCCTACAATGGTTTTGTTAGATTTTACTACCACACTACCTGTTCCAGTAATAGTACCAGAAACCTGGATAATCATTGGAGATGATGAACCTGCTGCGCTCTTCAAAGCAGACAAAGTAGAAACAGTTACTGTCTGGCCTCCGGCACCACCAGTTGTTGTTCCGTTAACCGCTGCATAACCAATCAACTCTGAAGTTGGAGTGGGTGCTGGTGCTGGTGCTGGCGCTGGAGCAGGTGCTGGAGCAGGCGCAGTTGTAGAAGTTGTACTTGTAGTAAAAGTATATCTCCTTCCATTCGTACGCGGATCGGTATTATCAGATGACGAGAAATATAACGCATCACCCCAATGACTATACCTTCCTCTTCCTGAGTTTCTGATGTCTGCGTGTGGAGCATGTGCCGGACTTAATTCTACACCATTTTCATATAACTTAAGCGTAGAAATAGTAGGCTGTGTACCTGAATCGCCAGTGCCGGCATTTATTCTTTTTACGATGAATGCACTACCACTTTCTACTTGAATAGTACTTGTAGAAATTGAAACAGGTGCTGATGTAATAGTTGTAGTTGTTGAAGCTGTACCAGTGGTATATGTATAAGTTTTACCGTTGGTACGAGGGTCTGAATTATCAGATGACGAAAAGTACAATATATCACCCCAGTGGCTATACCTTCCTCTTCCGATATTCCTGATATCTGCGTGAGGTGCATGTGCAGGACTTAATTCTACACCATTTTCATACACCCTAAGCGTTGATATAGTTGGCTGCGTTCCAGAATCACCAGTTACTGCATTAATTCCTCTAACCTTGAAAGCATAACCACCTTCTACTACAATAGCGCTTTTGCTGATAGTAACAGGTGCAGAAACTGCTGTTGTGGTTGCTGCTAGTTTATTAGTTGCTTCTAGCTCTATCCCGGGGGCCGCAGCTTCATCCTGCGTGTCCTTCTGGCACTGGCTAAATAAAAGAACTGAACAAACTAAAAGACTCATTGACAATTTACTTCTTAAATTAATTACTCTCATACTGTGTTTTGTTTTTGAAAATATACACCCTCTAACGGCGCCTTCGAGCCAAAGGATACGCACCTTCCCAGTATGAACTTTTGTATTTTTTTTTATAAGAAGCTATTAATCAAATCGGTAGTTTTTTTAACTCACCCCGACCGACTTAACCAAAACGTTAATTAATTGTCTTAAAAAAGTGCAAACATTTACTAATTTTCTTAGAATCAAATCACATCCAGACAAAAAACCTCAATTTTGGGAAATTTATTTTTTGACATTTTTTTTAAAAAAATTTTAAAACTTTTTTGAAACCCAACGGTATCGGGAACATATTTCACATTTTCTTCTCATAAAATTTCTCACTTTTGCAAAGTTTTGTAATATTTCAGTCATAAAAATCAAGTAGTTCTCAGCCAGAATTCTTAAAATCGCGGTTTCACAGAAAAAAATTAAAATTTCTCTTTGAAATTTGAGAAATATTGATTAAAAAATCTGTTGAATTATTCCACAAAGTGCTAAATTATAGACAAATAGTGTGGAAAAATATCCCCTCTGGACTGTTTCTACTACAGAGTGATGAAATACTGTATATACCACTATACACTCATTATCAAGAAGTTACCTTTTATCCGACTTCTTAAGATTAAATTAGCTTTTTTAACAACAAGAATACACATATAACACTGATAAACAAATACTTAACACCAATCGAAAGACCTTTACAAACAACAAAGGGGGCATTTGAAGCCCCCCTGTTAACCAGGAAAATCGCTTTTAAATTTATTCAGGCCAAATAAGAATAAATCATTCACAGTAAACCGTCAGACAGCGTTTAAGAACGACTGTCTGCGGCCGCTTAAAACACGGACAGGCATTCTAAACGCTGTCCGACGTAAGTTATCAGCTTTAAACGCGATTTCCCGCCCTGTCAACCAATGTGAATTAGTTATTTTTTAAGCACATTACTTTTGCTTTGCAGCTCTCGAAACCAGTTTGAGCATGTTCTTTTCATCCTTCTCATAAGCTTCTAACCTTCGGTTTTTGTTATATAGAAATACAGAAGGGTATTTAATGGGTTGGAACTTCGGTATAAATTCGTAATTCAGGTCTTGAAGAATAGTAACGTTGCTCTTATTGAGGAACTGTGGCCCATACTTCTTCAAAAACTTTAGTATCGCATCCTTGCGATCGAGGCTGACCAGATAAACTGATAAGTGTCTCAATTCTGTGTGGTGCTTTGATAGCGTTTGCATAGTAGTTTGGCAATGCGAGCAGGTTACATCGAAGAAACTAAAGAGCGAGGCTTTGCCTCGGGGCATTTGTCGGACAGAATACCTCGAGCCGTCTAGCTTGAAAAACGTAAAATCGGGTATTGCAGATGCCGGAGTTTGCGCCCAGGACGTTTTTGTACAAAATGCAAGCAATACCCATACACCGGCTTTTTTTAAGAAAGACATAATCATATAACCTGAGTTCGATTATTATTTATCTATTAAATTACTTAAAATAAGAGACCTGCATTCCTCTCTTCTTGAGGAGAGGGATAGGGTGAGGTGATAACCGGCATAGTCTTATACCCTCTCTGCCTTCGGCATCTCTCCCAATTCTATTAAGTTAAGGAATGGCCAGCGAAAAATCCTGTAAAGCGTGTTACCCTCTCTGCCTTCGGCATCTCTCCCTGGGGGAGAGAAAGGTCCGACCCACACCGGACAAATCGCTTAAGTTAATAGCATTGCCATTTCTCCCAAAGGGAGAGAAAAAGCTACCGCACACCCGGCAAACGCCTTAACTTAATAGCATTGGCGGTAGCCTACTGGTTATTCCAAATCGATTTTATCTCAGCAAGCTGTAATTTGCTAACCTTAATATTTTCAGCCGACTTAATTTTCAGCTTAGATGACAAGCTGTTGGGGAAAAAAGTGTCTGTAAACACATTCAAGCCTTTATCTGCAAAGACTTCAGCAGAAGCAGCATCAATATATAAACATAAATCTATTGTATTTGATGTTGAGATTCGCGGTGCTGTATGCCTTTTGGCAAAACCTTTTTCGAAGGTAGATTCGCCAGCTTTTGTGCGATCGATAAAGTACTGGTTCGATGACTTTTCATATCCAATTACTAGCTCCTCGCCTTTATCATTAGAAAGATTTATTGAGAAATCGCTTAATGTAGGCAGTGATATATCCAGCTTAAAACGCCCTTTAGCATTTTTCAGTTCAGAAGACAGATCCAATTCATTGTTAACTGATACGTTTTCCTTGCTAATTGCAGGTACGATAAGCTGCTTAAGCTCCGTTACCGGAACCGAAGTTAAAAACAATTTTTTTCCTACCGGCTTAAGGCTTATTTCGCGGGGCAAAGTCATGGCGCCGCGCCAGCCTTTTGTGGGCACAACTTCGGCATATTGCCAGTTATTCATCCAGCCCATGGCTATTTTGCGGTTTCCGGTATTAAAAAAGGTAACGCCGGCGTAATTGTCTGTTCCATAGTCTATCCAGCGGGTTTCAGTGGTTTCGGGTTTAAAGTTTTTCCCATCAAAATTGCCAACAAAATATTGTGTTGCAGAACCACCATTAGGGCCGCCTGGGTTCATGCTTACCAGCAACACCCATTTTTTATCCTTGCTGCCTTCTACTTTCAGTTCAAAAAGATCGGGGCATTCCCAAACGCCACCGTGTGAGCCTAAGTTTTGCCCAAACTCGCTTTGCTTGGACCAGTTCTTTAAATTGCTTGAAGACCAAAATTCTATATGATCTTTTACAGCTAATGACATTATCCACTTATTGCTGTCCTTGTGCCACATCACTTTAGGGTCTCTGAAATCATCGGGCACCGAATCGTCCTTTTCATTTTTAATCACCGGATTTCCTTTATACTTCGTCCAGGTTCTGCCTTTATCGGTGCTGTAGGCCATGCTTTGTTGCTGTTGTGGGTTTGTGCTGGTATAAAAAGCAACCAACGCGTTTGCGCCAAACCCGGCTGAGTTGTTTTTATCTAACACGGCGCTTCCGGAGAAAATCATTCCCAAGCCATCGTTATCAGGCACAATCGCCTTAGGTAATTCTTTCCAATGCAACAAGTCGGTTGATATGGCATGGCCCCATGACATGTTGCTGAAAACTTTGTCGTAATTATCGTGCTGATAAAATAAATGGTATTCGCCATCGAGATAAATCATTCCGTTAGGATCGTTCATCCAGTTTTTTTGTGGTGTGTAATGAAATTGCGGCCGATGGGTTTGATTGTACAGCGATTCTTTCGCCATTTGGGCATTGAGCGTTAAGGCTGGTGTTAATAAGGCGCTTAGTAGAAATACTGGGAGTTTGTTCATAATGGGTTAAATGGTTTTGTTTAGTATATAGTTGATGGTGGGGACACCAACAACGGGAAAGTTTTGTTTAGTTATAGTTAGTTTTCGATTATCGTGGTTGGTGGGGACAGTACTTAAGGGGTATGTTTTTAGTAGATTAAGCAGAGTCCTCTGCCGAGAGACTCTGCTAGCAAAATAGTATCATCATAACTATTTATTTAAGGCAATTTTAATTAGGCGTTTTGTCATCTCTATTGCCTCTGCTTTAGCTGACGGCAATGGAGATGTATACAGGCATTATTAATGTGGCTAAAGCCCCTTCTATGTCTCTAATAGCCCGTTGGCTGAAGCCAACGGCAATAGAAATCCTGCGCTCCATTCATCACGATATTTTGTTTTTTTGCAAAAGCTTCTTACTTATAATGACATCATTTGCAACTTATTCATTTAGACATTTTCAACTATGAAACTTTGTCATTATAACCAAAGGAGAGATCCTAGACGACTTGCAGACAAAGCGGCGACTTAGCCAATATTGCAACCTATATTACCAGGTTTTTTACTACCAAATCCCCTTCACTTTCGAATAGCTAAGATTCTTTATTGTAAAACCGTCGGCTGATTTTATGGAAACTTTAGTTAGGGTTTTATCGGGGAAGAAAATATCAGTCATTACATTTAGTCCGTTATCTGCAAATAATTCTACTGAAGCTACATCTACCAATAATGTAAGGTTTGTCTTTTCAGAATCGGCGAGGCGGGGTGCTACATGTTTTATTCCAAAGCCTTTTTCGAAGGCAATTTTTCCTGACTTGCTTCTGTCTATATAATACTGGTTTGCCTCCTTGTCGTATCCAATAAGCAGTTCTTCTCCTAAGTCGTTGGACAATACGATGGAGTAGTCTTTTATCTGATCACTTTCTAACTTTAATTGAAACTGCCCATCGAACTTTTCGAGTTTGCTGGATAAATCAAGACTTCCTTTCACCTCTACATTCTGCATTGATGAGCTTTTTGATACAATTTCGCTTAGTTCTGCAACTGGTACCGAGGCCAGGTATATATTGTTACCAACAGTTTTCAGGCTAAGTTCGCGGGGAATCGTCATTGCGCTTCTCCATAACTGCGTTGGAACCGTTTGGGCATATTGCCAGTTGCTCATCCATCCTAAGAAAATCTTGCGGCTGCCGGTATTAGCCCACGTTATGCCTGCATAATTGTCTGCGCCCCAGTCTACCCATTTTGTTTCAGTACTAACAGGCGTAAACTTGCTTCCGTCGAAATCGCCTATAAAATACTGAGTTGCCGAACCTGAGTTAGGGCCTCCAGGGTTGATGCCTACCAATAGTATCCAATATGTTTTGCCATTTAGCTCCAACGGAAATAAATCCGGGCATTCCCAAACTCCACCGTGTGCGCCCACCGACTGCCCAAACTCGCTTTCTTTTTTCCAGTCCTTTAAATTAGGCGATGAGAAGAAGGTAACCCGGTCTTTGGTAGCCAGAGTCATTATCCACTTTTGCCCTTTTTCGTACCAGCTTACTTTTGGGTCGCGGAAATCAACAATGCCCGGATTTTTCAGTACGGGGTTGCCGCTGTATTTAATCCAGGTTTTACCTTCATCAAGGCTATAAGCGATACTTTGGTATTGGAAGTCGTTTCTTTTCTCTCTTTCGCCTTTAATATTATGGTGCGTAAAAATAGCAACCATTGGCGCTTTACCGTCTTTGCCAAAGCCCGAGGTGTTTTTCTGGTCAATTACGGCGCTTCCTGAAAAGATATAACCAAGGCTATCGGGATACAGAGCAATTGGCTGCTGCTGCCAGTGAACTAAGTCTTTGCTGGTTGCGTGCCCCCAATGCATTGGCCCCCACACTGTGCTATCTGGATAATGCTGGTAAAACAGATGATAAACTCCGTTGTGGTATACCATCCCGTTAGGGTCGTTCATCCATTTTGCTGGCGGTGTAAAATGGTATTGCGGACGGTGCTGATCCTGGTAGCTGTTATTGCCAGGCATCTTCTTTACAGAACTGCATGAAGCAAGGACAAGGCTTAGAGCTATATATTTTAAAGTCGATTTCATCATTGTGTGTTTATTGTTCCCAAACATTCAAATAGGCGTTTTGTGAAGGATTTCTATTGCCGTTGGCTTCAGCCAACTGAATATTAAAAGCCCTCTGTCCGTAGAGTTCAGCGAAGCGCCTCTACGGATTATCCAATGGAAAGGAGTCTCCAGACTCCCTGAAATATCAAGACGTCTAAGAGTCAGAGACTCTTTTCTATTTCTGAATCCGTAGAGCCCTTCGGAACTCTACGGATAGAAAAAAGGACTTTTCTTAGCTGTCATCTAAAGCTGACGGCAATAGCCCCTTCCCAAGTGCATTATACCACTCAAAATTAAAGCGCTTTCTTCTCCACCTTATCTTGTTTTTAAATAATCAATTGCATTGCCATATAGTTTCTCCACGGTTGACTGGTATTGATTGGTTCCAGAAATCTGGTTCCATTCAATAGCACCGATTCCTAAGAAAATGGCAGAGCCCTGATAATCACCTTTAGGCTTTAACTCGAACATTCCAACCATCCAGTAATCGCCCATACCATCCCACTGGCCCAGCCACTCAAGGGCATTGTCTGATGCGAATTTATTATAAGCTGCATCGTTATCGTTTGGCTCCAGCTTTAGGTATTCAGGAATTCTAATGTATACCGCATTGTGGTTTTCTTTCCAACCTCCGGAGATGATCGGGAAGGTGATACGATTATCTGATTGCGTTGTCATGCTGATACCTTTATATAAAGGGTGTTGGCTCTTATCTTTTTTCTTACCAATTTTAACACCAATGCCCCAGGTATCCGGATTGTTAAAACCATCTCCATTACCGTACTCCGCAAAATATGGCTCGGTGATTCTGCCCAGGTTAGCAAAGTACTGAAGGGCATATTTATCGAATAGCATGTTTCCACCGTTTTTATAGAAGGTAGTAATTTTGCTAACTACGGTTGTGTCGGTTGCTATCGCTGGCAATGCACTTCCGGTTTGAACATCGTAATTCCACCACAACACACGGAACTGGCTTAAATCAACGGTACCATTCTTAATTTCATTAAATGATACATATTCGGATTTAGCATAATTACTGAATAACCATTTTGCCGCTGCAATTTCATCGTCGTCGCCCGTACTTAACAAAGCTGTGGAATCTGCATAGGTACCTACGTAAGCAACAGCAACCGGACCAACCTTAAATGGAAGGTATACAGTGTTTGAAACCTGGTTTGCACTGTTAGTAGTCACAACACTAATAGTGTATGAACCTTTTGAAATGTTATTAAACTGATGAGAAGTTGCCGATGGGCTTAAATCTACGGTTTGAGAACCCAATTTAACCTGAATTTTGGTGACTGGTGCTGCCGGTGCATCCCAGCTTACAATTACATTGCTTTCCTCCTGCCTTGCATCAACATCTTTAACAGGGGCTGCGCCGGCACGATTGAGTTTCACTATCTCGCCAAGGGATAAATTTCCGTTGGCATCGCTGGCTTTGAATGAAAAAGCGTAGTCCTTGTTGGTTTCAACTATACCATATTTAAAGGAAGTAGCATTAGCGTCTAATTCTTTGGAAGTTGTTCCATCATCAAATACCACTTTAACCGGGCTTGATGATTGCGGAAGGGTCCAGGAGAACTGCACCGTATCGCCATTTAAAGTGTAATTGAGGTTTGACACCGGAGCAAGATTGGCCGGCGCCACATTGATTTCGTTTTTTTGGCAGGCAGTAACGGCTAAGCCACCTGCAAGCATTAAACTATATATGAGTTTGTTATTCTTCATTTGAGTAATTTTTTAAGGAAGTGGTTGGTGAGGACACCAACCACGGCTGTTATATTAACATATTCACCTGTGTTCAACTAATCGATTTACATCTCCTCACTTTAAAAGCTAGTCATTAATCTAAAGCGCTATATTGTCCCCCGCTGTCCGAAGGACTCCTTGGAGGCGGGGGTAGGGGGTGGAATAGCACGCTTTATTTTAAAATACGGTTTAAACCACCTCCGCCTATCGGCACCTCCGCTCCACAGGAGTCCTTTGGACCAGCGAGGACAGCACTAATCAGCTTTGCAAGTAAGGGTAGGGAGATGATAATTAACCAATTATCTTAACTTAATAGTATTGGGAATCCCCTGTAAATCGCCCTAACCTTATTGCAGGTAACCCGGATTTTGAACATACAATCCATGACTAAACCTGATTTGGTTTAAAGGAATCGGTAAATACTCATCCCGGTTTTTGGTAAATACTCCATCTTTAAGGTATTTACGTTTGCCTTTTTCGCCTGCGAAATAGTTATTCAGGTAAGTATCGGCAATGCCCCAACGTACAAGGTCGAAGAAGCGGGAACCTTCCATTGCAAACTCCAGCCTTCTTTCGAAACGAAGTGCCTGGCGGGCAAAGTCCTGAGTCCAGTTGCAGTTAATGCCTGGTTGGTAGGTATCTACATTGAAGTTAGATTCAGGATTTCCGTTACCCAGTTTTAACAGGTTGATACTGTTTTTAGCCCTTGTACGAATTTGGTTTATAAGAGGAACAGCCTCGTTGTGGCGACCTAGTTCGATAAGAGCTTCCGCTTTCCAAAGCAATACATCAGCATAGCGAATAATAATTCTGTTTTTAGCATTGGCATAGAATGGCCCAACTTGAATGTATTGCCCTTTTTGCACGTTTTCTTTTAGAGAAGCGTAAAGGCCATACACATCCGGAGTTCTGTTCCAGCTTGCCTGATAAAGGTTGTTTACATCGTATTTCCACGGGTGGCCTGGCAATGCCACGGTATGGTTTAAACGCGGGTCGACGGTATTGGCAGCCAGGTCTAAATCGGCAGCGTTGAAATCGTTAAACTGAGGCAAGCCATCTGTGCCGGTTTTGAAAGCATTTGCAAGGTTTTGGCTTGGCTTATGAAAATCGCAGCATCCAATTCCTTGCGGCGTACCCAATACATCGCCGAAGTTTAAGCGGCCAAATGCAGAACCATCGTCCTTAGAATGTTGAACTGCAAATACAGACTCAATTCCATTCTCAGTGTTCAGCATAAAGTTGTTAGCATAGTCAGACTCTAAACCGTATGATGATCCTAGCACCTGGTCGGCAAGGGTAACAACCTCGTTTAACCTGGTAGTGTTGATATTGGTAACGTTATGCTTGTCGTCTTGCTCGTAAGCCTGGTATAACCTTGTTTTGGCTAAATAAGCCGTAGCCGCAAATTTGTTCGGCCTTCCGATTTCTGTTTGTGCCGGCGGCAGGTTTTCTTTAGCAAACTGAAAATCTTGCGCTATTTTCTCCCAAAGCTCATCATTACTTAAAGCCCTGTTCGAAATTTTCTCGTATTCGTTTGTTGGTACGTTCTCATCAATGTATGGAATGTACTTAAACATGATTTTTAACTGGAAGTACCAGTGGCCGCGAAGGAAACGCATTTCTGCCTGACGTTGCGTTTTAAATTGCGAGTCTGGCAATTTGTTAAGATTTGCCAAAGCAGCATTTGCACGGCCTAAAGCTACATAGTATTGAAACCACTGGCCATCGAAGTTGCCAATGTCGCTACGCACGTTTTTAAATATCTCAAGGAAATAAAATTCCTGGATATCGGCTTCATCACGGCCACCTTTATAGGCATCGCCAGAGCGCACATCGCCGTAAGGCCAAAGGCTCCATGGAATATCGTAGTGGTCATTGCCAAGTGATGAATAAGCTGCGGTAACTAGTTTTTCAGGGTCTGCCTGTACCTGGGCTTCGCTTAAGTTCCCTTTGGGAGAAACCTCCAAAAAGTCTTGCTTGCACGAATAAAGTGCTGATATAATGAGTAATGCTAATATTTTCTTCATGACGTTGTGCTTAAATGGTTAATATTAGAAGCCTACTTTTAAACCTGTTGTAACCATTGTTGGAATTGGATATCCAAAACCAGCTGCTTCTGGGTCTATACCGGAAAAGCTTTTTGATTTCAGGGTGAACAGGTTTTGCCCGCTTACATACACACTTAAATTGCTTGCTTTAATTTTGCCGGCAATGCTTTTCGGGAACGTGTATCCTAGCTGCACATTGCGAAGTTTCATGTAAGCGCCATTTTCAACGAAATAAGTGGAGAACCTGCGTTCGAAGTTTTTGTCGGTAAGGGTAAGTGCAGGGATAGTAGATCCTGAGTTAGCCTGAGTCCAGGCATCAAGCAGCCTTACGCCTTTGTTAGAACCTGTTTCGTTGAGACTCCAGAAATCTGTTTGTGATTTTACATCATACACGTTAATATCCTGGTTACCTACACCCTGGAAGAACATGGTTAAATTGAAGCCTTTGTAATCGAAATTGAAATTTAAGCCATAAGTAAAGTCTGGAGTTGGGTTTAAAATCCAGGTTTGGTCTTTTTCATTAATGCGGCCGTCGCCGTTTAAGTCTTTGTAACGAATTCGCCCTAAACCTTTTCCGTTCTGCTCTGCAGATTTAAGTACTTCATCCTGAGAGGCAAATAAACCATCGGCAACATAACCATAGCCAGAACCTATTGAACGGCCAAGAATATTGTCGGTGCTTCCGTTTCCGCCATAGGTGTTGATAACCTCTTCCGGTAGTTTGGTAATTTTGTTTCTGTAGCTGGCAATGTTACCAGAGATATCAAAATTTACCTGCGAACCGATTTTGCCTTTGTAGCCTAAAAGGAACTCCAACCCATTGTTTTCTAAGCTGGAAGTATTTAACCAGCGGTAGCCGCCTTCGCCAATTACTCCAATATAGCCCGGCTTGATTAACATGTCGGTAGTTTTCTTAACGAAGTAGTCTAATGATCCATATAGGTTATCCCTTAAAAATCCGAAGTCTAAACCTATGTTTGATTGAGTTGTAGTTTCCCATTTCACATCGTCATTGCTACGCTGGATAAGCTGGTATCCTGAAGGCAAAGCTCCTGAACCTTTACCAGAAAGGTCGTAAGCAGTACCATCAGGCACACGCCATGTTGGATCGCCGCCACCGTAGTTGGTTTGATAAAGGGTTCTGTTAGCATAGCCCTGAATTGGGTCCTGGCTACCAGTTTGCCCCCATCCATACCTTAATTTAAGGTTTGAAACAAACTCAAAATTATCTTTAATGAAATTCTCGTTAATTAACCTCCATCCTAAGCTAAACGCAGGGAAAAATCCAAACTGGTTGTTTTTACCGAATACCGATGAACCATCGTAACGAAGCGTTGCCGAAGCAAGGTATTTATCGTTATAGATGTAGTTGAATTTACCAAAGTAAGATTCGAGCTTGGTTTCATAAGCGCCACCGCCGTTTTCTTTTAATATGGTAGCAGCCCCTAAGTACATATAATTAGGGTCTTCGCTGGCAAAACCCTGGCTACGGCCAAAGAAATTCATATCATTTTGTTTGAAAATCTCTGAACCAGCTATTACGTCGAAGTTGTGCTTGCCTAGTGTGCGTTTGTAGTTAAGGGTATTTGTCCAGATTAACTTGGTTGAGTTTGAGTTGTTCATAGTTACCTGATTGTCTGAATTGTTCAAATAACCAGAAACATAAGCCAGCTGCATGTCTCTTCGGGTATAGTTACCATAGTCTAAACCAAGACTGGTGCGCAGACGTAGGCCTTTAATGATTTCAAAATCGGCAAAAGCATTACCTAATAACCTTAAGTAGTTGTAGTGGTTTTGCTTGTTATCTTCCAGTAAACGCACAGGGTTTTGGCGGTCGTTCATACCACCCCAGGGGCCGCCCCAGCCAGCACCGTCAACGGTATGTACCGGAATAATAGGCAAGGCTTGTAAGGCTGCATTTAAGGTGTTGCCTTCTATTTCCCGGGTAGTATTAGCAGTAAAATTCTCACCAACAGATAAGCGGCCATTTAATAATTTATAATCAGTATTTACACGAGCAGAAATACGGCGGAAGTTGGTGGTTTTAACAATACCATCGTTATCAGTATAATCAAGAGAGAATACGGTACTACCTTTATCTGTACCCCTTGCTACCATCACATCGTATGTTTGATACTTGCCAACTTGAGAGATTTCATCAAACCAGTCGGTATTGGCAGTGCGCATGGTTTTCTGAATAGGGTCTATGTATTGAGGCAGGTTTATTTTATTTAAAATATAGCCATTGCCGTTTTGAGCCCAGTCGAAATTGTACACGTAAACTTTATTAGCCGGGTCGGGATTGATAGTCATGTAGCTATCGATAGGAGCGCCGTCATTTGCACTAGCCTGCCAAACAGCCCTTCCATAACCTTCGGCATCAAGCATTTTCATGCGGGTTTGATAGAAAGAGTAGCTGTTGCGGGCATTGGCAGTAATTTGAAACTCGCCATTTTTTGCCCTTTTTGTGGTGATGATAATTACGCCTGCAGATGCTCGTGAACCGTAGATTGACGTTGCTGATGCATCTTTTAATACCTGGATCGATTCAATATCATTCGGGTTTAATTCGTGCATTCCGCCTTTGGTTGGAACTCCATCAATAACTAATAGAGGAACGTTACCAGCTCCGTTGATAGAACTAAGCCCCCTGATTAATACGTTTGTGTTAGAACCACTCGGTGACCCATCTGTATACACAACCATACCAGGTACCCTTCCCTGCAATGCTTGTATAGGGTTATTGTTAGGCACTTTTTTCAACTCGCCAACTTCAACCACGCTAACGGCACCTGTCAGGTCTTTTTTGCGTTCTTGCTGATAACCTGTTACTACAACTTCGTTTAAGTTTGATGCGCTTTCTTTGAGGCTTATGTTTATCGTATTTTGCCCTGCGCTTACTTTATAAATGGCCGACTCAAAGCCAAGGTACGCAACTTTAATCGTCTGCCCGTTTTCGGCCGAAATCGTGAACGCCCCGTTGGCATCTGTAGCTGTACTTTTTTTAGTTTCCTGAACGACCACGGATGCACCGATTACAGGTACCCCGCTGCCCTTTTCAGTTACTTTTCCTGTAATCCTACGCTCTTGTGCTGATACCCCGAGCACAGCAAGCAGTAAAGGAATAATAAATAATAATCTTCTCATGATTTTAATTGGTTAGTTTCTTACTTTCTAAATAATTGTGAGGTTGTGTTTAATTCATTTTTCCATATAAATCGGTCTAAATCATACTTTTTATATTCCGGGCAGGCGCCTGCATGCATAGTTACATAAGCGCCCAATGCGGCTGCATAATTCAACATGCCTTCAATGCTCTCGCCTTTTAGTTTTTGTGATAGAAATGCTGCCAGGAAAGAATCCCCGCTGCCTACGGTATCGTTTACTTTTACATTGAATGCCGGATAATTGCATTGGGCATTTTTAGTGTAGTAAGAAGCGCCGGTGCTGCCTTTGGTCACCACAATTTCGCCAATACCAAACTGGCTTTGCAGTACTCTGATTCGCTCCCACTCGGTTTGGCAATCGGGACTAAACCAATTGGTTATCAGGTTTAATTCGTGAATATTTAGTTTTAACAGATTGGTTTTGCGCAAAAGCTGGGTAATGCTGGCTTGCGAATAGTGCGGTTCGCGAAGGTTAACATCAAATACTTTGTACTTGGCTCTTTCTAATAAAGCATGCAAGGTTTTGTAGGTGCCGGCGCTTCTCGCCGCTAAGCTTCCAAATACAAATGCGTCAGCCTCTTCAACTAAGTTGTTTAAGCGTTCTTCTGGCTCTATATAGTCCCAGGCTACGTTTTTAACAATATCGTACTTCACTTCCTGGTCAAGGCCAATATTTACCTCTACCGTAGAAGTAGGGAAATTTTTATCTCTCTGGCAGTACTGCACTGAAAGCCCTTTGCTTTCAATAAATTGAAGCAATTCATCTCCGTTACTATCGTTGCCTACCCGGCTAATCAATGTGCTTTCAATCCCCAACTTGTTAAGATGGTAAGCCACATTCATGGGAGCGCCTCCTGGTTTTCTTCCTCCCGGCAGGTTATCCCATAAAATTTCGCCGAAACATATTACGCGTTGTGCAGGCTTTGTATTAGTCTCTTTCATTTGACTTATTTTTTCGTAATGAAGCCACGTTTGCATTCTCCCACCCTCTTACCTGCGGTAAAATTTTCCGGTGGCTTCATTGTCTTTTTCGTTTTAAAAAGGTGATAGCTTTTCCAGGGAAATCCCTGACGATTAATGCATTACTAAGGTTGATTCAATTTGTTCCAGAGACTTGCCCTTTGTTTCGGGCATCAGGCGCCATACAAACAGCAATTGCAAAATCATCATCACGCTGAAGAACATAAAGGTGTTGCCTCCGCCTGCTTTTTCTGCCAGGTACGGAAAACTGAATGCAATTGCAGCAGCCATAATCCAGTGTGTAAAGCTTCCAAGTGTTTGCCCCTTTGCCCTTACTTCATTAGGGAAGATCTCTGAAATAAATACCCAGATAACTGCACCCTGTGAAAAGGCAAAGAATGCAATGTATACCATAAGGTAAAAGGTGATTGCGAAACCGCTGAAATCGTTATTAAAGAATGAACGTGATACTAAGCCTAATGAAAGGATGAGCCCCACAGAGCCAATGAACATTAGGGTGCGACGGCCAATTTTATCAATAAACCCAATGGCAATTAGAGTGAACGTGAAGTTTACTAAACCTATACCTACTGTAGATAACAGAGAGGTGTGTGCCCCAAGCCCTGCCATTTCGAAAATACGCGGCGAGTAGTAAATGATTGCATTAATACCAGATACCTGATTAAATACTGCAAATAGCACTGCCAGGGTAATTGGGGTTTTGTACTTTTTTGATAGCAGAGAGGATGGTTTGTGCACCACTTGTTCTACTGCTTTGTGTGCGCTTTTAATATTTTCAAGCTCTTGCTGATAGTTAAGCGGATTGATGCGCTTCAAAACTTCTAAAGCTTCCTGGTCTTTGCCTTTGTGCAATACCAGCCAGCGTGGACTTTCTGGCACCAATCTTATTAATGCATAGAATATAATTGATGGGAATGCTTGCACTCCTAACATCCAACGCCATGAGCTTTCGCCTCCCTGCCCAATAAGGTAATTTGATAAATAGGCAATTAAGATGCCTAGTACTACATTAAACTGGAATAAGGCAACCAGGCGTCCACGGTAGTTGGCTGGCGATATTTCTGAAATGTAGATAGGTGCAGTAACCGATGACATACCTACTCCAAAACCTCCTAATAGCCTGAATAATAGAAACACATACCAGTTGGTTGCATAAGCGGTACCTACAGATGAAAAAAAGTAGAGCGCTGCCACCATGTATAGGGTATTTTTTCTTCCGAATCTATCTGAAGGAATTGAGCCCAATAATGAACCTATAACGGTGCCTATTAAAGCTATTGAAACTGTGAGGCCATGCTCAAATACATTTAGGTTCCAGTACTGTTGAATTGATTTTTCGGCTCCTGAGATAACTGCTGTATCAAATCCGAAGAGAAAGCCCCCCAAAGCCACCACCAGTGACCAGGCTATAACAGAATTCTTTTGCATATTTATTTAATGTAGGTTTACGATGTCTAAAGTAGGCGCCGGCAGAGGATTGGCGTATTGTTAACGTACCAACCTCTTTAAGAATTCTTTCAATGTCTTTTTTAGGCTTTAGATACTCAAAAACAGCGTTTTTACTATTTGGAAGCCATTTAGGGGTTAGCGGGCTCCTTCAGTTTTATATCAGCTTGTTTTAAAATTATATCATTTGGAATGTGTTACTTTTTTTAGGATGGGCCTTTGAAAGTGGGATAGGCATGGAAAATTCTTAAAAGTGGGATGGCGGGGATTTTTTTTTGGGATTTTGGGATTGGAGTGAGGAAAGGGAAGGTAAAAAGCTACATATCCTAGAGGTAGTTAGGGATTGGAAGCTTAAGTATTTTTTTCATTTTGAAAGAAGTACACTCCTGAGAAAAATTCTTTGAAAAACGGCTTTTATTATTTGGCAGACGCTTTCTTCGGTGCTGTCCTCCGCTGGTCCAAAGGACTCCTGTGGAGCGGAGGTGCCGACAGGCGGAAGGTGGTTAACAATACTTAATATAAAACGTACTATTCCACCCCCTACCCCCGCCAGCGGGGGACAGTATAGCGCTGTAGCCTTTATTCCGATCGATTTTAATAGTCATCCTTAAGCTAACCGATGCTCCGCAGGTAGAAACTCATCATTCTTCAATTTATCATAATAGATTAACCTTCGACTTAAGCTGGTTAATCCTGTCTTCTATTGCACGAATTACTCCGTTAATGTCTTGTAAAACCTCGTCATCGCAAAATCTTATCACAATAAAGCCTGCTTCTTCAAGGTCTTTCTGTCTTTTTGCGTCATTGTCGGCTACTTCACCAAATGTATGAGTCCATCCATCAACCTCAATAATTAATTTAAGTTCCTGACACATAAAATCCGCAATGTAGTGTAGAACCGGTCTTTGCCGTCTAAATTGCAGGCCGTTAAGTCTTCTCCCTTTTAAAGCATATTTCCATAAGCATGCTTCTGCTTTTGTCATTTCCTTTCTAAGCTTGTGGGCTCAAGGTTGGAGCCTGGAATTATAATGATTGAAATGGTTAGGTTGATTCATTTTCGTGCTAAGATAAGGTGCTAAGATAAAATTTGTTGCCTGCAAAGGAATACGTAAATGAGGAATTTAAAATAGCGCACCAAAGAATGTGCTGAAAAACAGTCCTTGTCAGTTTTAAGCGCTTTGTTCGGCGCCGTCCTTTGCTGGTCCAAAGGACTCCTGTGGAGCGGAAATGCCGATAGGCGGAGGTGGCTATACAATATTTAATATAAAACGTACTATTCCACCCCCTACCCCCGCCTCCAAGGGAGTCCTTCGGACAGCGGGGGACAGTGTGACGCTTTAGCCTTTATTTCGCTTTTATTTTAAGAGAAAGTGCGCACCAAAGAATGTGCTGACACTGCCTTTGTCAGTTTTAAGACGCTTTGTTCGGCGCTGTCCTCTGCTGGCTCTTTATAAATGGTAAAATTTACATCATTAATAATCTGCACAATCCTTGGGTAGCGACTGTCCCCCGCTGGCGGGGGTAGGGGGTGGTTAGCCAGATTCAAAAACCTTAACTTAATAGCGTTTGTATCGAAGATGAAGGTGGCGCTTAGCCTTATTTCGCTTTACTTCGAAGTTTCATATTCCCCGCCCGCCCTCCAAAACAAAAAAAGGGACCTAAGCCCCTAATCCAAATCAATCAACATTCTATCCTTTAATAACTTATATACACATTCGAAGCATTGCCATCTACAAAAACCTTACTTGCTGGTACGCTATTGAATATCTCTGTGGTTTCGTTTACATAAAATACCCTCGAGCTGCTGGTATTAGAAATCTTCAGGTTGTGGTAACTGTTAGAACTGCCTTCTGCCGAGCGTATTGTAACCGGATTATTTGCCGTGTTTGCCCAATTGCAGGTTAAGGTGTTATTGCTTATCATATTACCCGAGCCTAAAATCCGGATCACTCCATAATCATTTGGCTTACCCCTTAATTGGCGGTTGGCATCAGATGGGGTTCGCATCCAGCAAACGTTGCTTGTTATCAGGTTGAAACTTCCCTGGTTCAATTCAATCATACCTACGTAGTAGCTCTGGAAGTTGTTGCCCGAGATATTTCCATAGGTGCAATTGTTCATTTGCAGGTTAACATCTCCATCTGGGTAAATATGGTTTCCGGTTACGTTGAAGTTTTCCTGGTTGTTAAGTTTCATGGTGATACCGCCTGGCTGTGCGCCGAGCTGGCAATTGGAAATCAGGTTTTGAATGCCATGGCTCATTTCGATACTATTACGGCATTCTGAAATCCAGCAAGATTTAATAATCATGGCATCTGCTGCATTTGCCACAATACCAACATTCAGGTTAATGCCAATCACGTCTTCAATCCGGATACCGTCGTTATCTTGCTGGATGCTAATGCCGGTTCCTTTAGAAGTAGAGCCGCCGGTGATTAACAGATTTTGAACTACCAGGCCAGAAATACGGTTCTTCCTTCCACCAACATCAGGCAGAGTTGGCACCATAATTCCTGCTGATGCAGCGCCTAAAATCAGCTTACTGCCCCCTCCCGGATGTAATATGCTAGATACAGGCACATCTACATTGCTTCGTAAGCCAGGATTCAAACCCTTAATGGTTACGAAGTTTTTGTTCACCACGATTGGCGAACTCAATAGGAAATCCCCTTCCGGGATAACTATGGTGCCTCCGGAGATGGGTAGCTTAGAAATCAAATCGTTTATAATGGCAGAGCAATCCGTTGAACCATCGCCCTTGGCTCCATAATGAGTAATAACATACTCTGGTGCCGGCTTGGTTGCATTGCTATCTTCGTCGGTTACATATACCGTTTTCTCTATTACTTCTGTCTTCTTACACCCGGTATTCCATAGTAAAATGGCTGCAAGCGACGCCAAACTGATAAGCTTATTCATGTTGAGGTTTAATATCTTGATTAGTATTCTTTTGTTTTCGCGCAAAGCCGCTAAGGTTTCGCGGAGGCGCAGAACGTATATAGCTAGTTCCCCTCCAAAACTTAAGCTAATTCTCTCAAGTCTATTTCAATTTCCCGCGGTTTATAATAGAACTAAAGTAGAGGCTTAAAAGCAGTTGCAAATTCAAATCTGTATCAATCACTTTAAAAATCCCATTCTTATAAAAAAGGGCTTTAAACCAATCTGAAACCACAATTTCAAATCAAAACCAATTAAACCCCCAAGTCCGAAACCTTAAATTTTATAGCACTTATTTTAAATTTTATAACATAAATAAGCTTCAGATACTCATGCAATTTCTTCTTACAAATGCAAAAAGGGCTGATATTGCTATCAACCCTTTTCTCTTGTGCACCAAAACAAAAAACTAATAACTATTAATAAGCAGTTTAAATGATTTTGAGTAATTGTTTGCACTTAGGCGAAGAATGTACAAGCCATTGTTCATGTTAAGTTGCTTTGCAAAAAACTCGTGAGTATTTCCACCTTTAAAGTACTTTTTAGTTATCTCCTTGCCTTGAAGGTTTAGAATCTGTACCAGATAGTCCTTTCGCTCAAGAATGTTCATATCGAGCACAAACCTGTCGGCAGTTGGCACAGGATATACAATAACCGCATCGCTCTTTTGCTCGGTTTTATTGAACTCAAGCCAGTCGAAATTGCGGGCAGTCATGATATTTCCGCCATTGGCAATAGCCGGAATACGGATGTTATCCAGGTTAATGTGCCCGAAGCCGCCTCCATTGTTATCCACTACTTTAATGTAGCAGGTTTGGCCAATATATGCCGAAGCATCCATGGTACGTGTTTGATAGCCTTCCTCGCCAACACCTGTTTGCCTGATTAACTCAGTTCCTGATGAATTGCATAAAGCGATATACAGGTTGTTGATATTGTAACCACCGCCAAGCAGGAAAGAAATCTGCCCGTCGCCATCGATAGTGAAATTGGCACTCTTCATTTCGCCTGTGGCTGCATCGCCAACAGATTTATAGCCCCAGAAATGATACGTTCCCTGGAAGCTGAATGGGCCACCCCAGCCCCAGTTAGCATCAGTACAAACGCCGGAATTGGAAAATGCTGTTCCAGTTGTAACCGTCCAGCCGGTGAGGTTTCCGGGTTCAAAGTTTAGCACATGATATGGCTGGGCGTTAACTGTTACCGTGCAGTTTGCTGTTTTAGCGCCGTCTTGAGTGGTTACGGTGATAGTTGCTGTACCTGGAGCAAGCGCCGTAACTGTACCACTGCTGTTTACTGTTGCTACAGCGGTATTGCTTGACCCCCAGCTTACATTTTTATTATCGGCATCGGCCGGATTAACGGCCGGGATAAGCGTCTCAGTTTTGTTTACCACCAATGTGGTTGATGATTTATTAAGCGACACGCTGCTTACAGCTGTTTGAATTGGCACGCGGATATTGTCAAGATTTACGTGCCCGAAACCTCCGGTATGAGTATCTACTACTTTTAGATAGCAGGTTTGCCCGATATAAGCTGCTGCATTTATTGTGCGTGAAGTATAGGCTTCATCATCAAGGCCGGTTTGCTTAATTAATTCGGTGCCTGATGAATTGCAAAGCGCGATATAAAGGCTGTTGATGTTATTGCCGCCTCCCATTAAAAAAGTGATTTGTCCATCGCCGCCGATTTTGAAGTTAGCGCTTTTCATTTCTCCGGTTGCGCCGTCGCCAACATTTTTAAAGCCCCAGAAGTGATAAGTGCCCTGGAAAGTAAATGGGCCGCCCCACCCCCAATTGGCATCGGTACAAACGCTTGAATTAGAGAATGCTGTACCAGATGTTACCGTCCAGCCGGTCAGGTTTCCTGGTTCAAAATCCAGTACCAGGTATTGTTGTGCCGTTACGGTTACATTGCAGGTGGCCGTTTTTGAACCATCTTGAGTGGTTACTGTTATTGTTGCCGAACCTACGCCTACGGCCGTTACTACTCCACTTGAATTTACTGTTGCAACCGCCGTATTGCTGGACGACCAACTTACGTTTTTGTTGGTTGCAAATAGCGGCTTAACTGTTGCAATGAGCGTATCCTTCTGCCCTGTTTTTAATGCCCTTGATGTTTTGTTCAAAGCTACTGCTGTTACAGGCACTGTGGTTACAATGGGTATTTTGATGTCATCCACATTAATATGCCCCCATCCACCAGTTGCAATATCGGCCACCTTGATATAGCAGGAAGTACCTACATAGGCAGAACCATTAATTGATTTGGTTGTATAACCTTCATTATCTGTACCGGTTGCTTTTTGTAACACAGTGCCAGATGAATTGCATAAAGCGATATAAACGCTATCAATTTTATTTCCTCCGCCAATCTTAAAGGTGATAATCCCATCGCCGCCCAACGAAAAATTAGAACTTGTTTTCATCTCGCCTACAGCCAAATCTGTGGTGCTTTTATGCCCCCAGAAATGCCATAAACCTTGCTGGTTAAAAGGGCCGCCCCATCCCCAGTTAATATCCTGAGTTACGTTGGAAGCTGTGAATGCAGTGCCGGATAATACGGTCCAACCGGTAAGGTTGCCCGACTCAAAATTGTAAGTAGTGTAGTTTTGGGCGCTTACCTGTACGGTGGACGTAGCTGTTTTATTACCATCCTGTGTGGTGGCGGTAATTGTAGCTGTTCCTGCTGCAACCGCTGTAACATTACCAGTAGGGCCAACCTTTGCCACAGCCGTATCACTGGAAGTCCATATAATGTTTTTATTTGTGGCATTAGCAGGAGTTATAGTGGCTGCAAGGATTTCTTCGCGGCCTGCGCGTAAATCTGTGCTGGTTTTATTTAAGCTTAAGCCGGTAACAGCAACATTTTGTGAACCTGTACTCCAGGTATTAACAGTTGTAAACGTAGTTGTTCCGCCACTAGAGTATAATTCGATGTTTTTAGCATCTGTTTTAGTTGGGTAAATGCGGAAAGAGAAAGCTGCTTTTTCGTTTATAAATACATCAACTATTGAGTTATCTATAAATATGTGAAAGGACTCTGGCTTTCCAAATGCGGCTTCATCATAAGGCTGAGTAATAACCGCTTTGTCTTCGATATCTACCTGAGAAGATAATGAGGATGCAGACTTATCAAGAATGATATTTTTGTTTACCGCATCGTAATAGATTTTGGTTACCTCGGTGCCATCGTTTGACTTACGGATGTTAATGCCGTAAGTAGTTGCCGTTGTTGCAGGGTTAAGGCTTGCCATAATTTCAGTTTTGGCACCATCAGTAACAATTAGTGGAAATGTAGAGCTCACGCTCAGGTTGCTCAAAGTTTGTTGGGTTCCCGGAAATCTCAAATTGGTTGTTTGAGGAGCCGGAGCCTGCCCCAATGTTTGATTGTTGCCAAGCAATGAATAAACACGTGGCAAACTGAACACATGGCACCAGCCGGCATCTTCCTGCGCTTGCGAGTTTCTGCGCTCATCAACAATACCAATTGCCGTTAATTGATTGCTTGCGTTACGTGCTACAGCTGGAGAAAGGTGCCCTGGAATCAAATCCAAACTTTTAGGGGTATTGAAATCTGGGGTAAATTGTCCGTTGGTGTAAGTACCAATCCAATAGACACCGCGAGTATACTTGGGTCCGTATTTAGCAACTGTGCCTCCAATTGGGTTAGCAATTAAGATATACTTGCTTCCGCCAATAGGTTCAAAAACTGGCATTTCCCAAACTTCGGAGCCTATATCCATTTGGCTGTAAGCAACCGTACAAAAATCCGTTTTACGAGTCCAATTAGTTAAATCAGTAGATGTAAAACAGAATAGCCCGCCTATGCCATTGATTTTTGCGCCAATCAGCATCACCCATGTTGATCCATCTTTAAACAGGTAAGGGTCCCGCATATCGCTGTTGGCATCATTTGGCTTATCTACCACTGGATTAGTTTTTACCCAGTTTTTCAAATCGGCATCTGAACTTGTAGCATGACCAATACCCGGATTAAATGGGCCGCTGTGATTTACGGCAGTGTAAAAGGCATGCGCTACGCCATTCTCCGAAATCACGTCTCCAGACCAGATCCCTTTCATGTCATAGCCCGAAGTTGCGGACCATTCGAGGGTTGGCCATAGTGCATCTTTAGTGTTTGTCCAGTTTACAAAGTCTGTACTTACCATATGCCCCCAGTGCATTAACGTTTTGTAAGGGCCGTTAGGGGTACGCTGATAGAAAAGGTGATACTTGCCATTGTGTTCTACCAGGCCGTGGGGCTCGTTGGTCCAGTTTGCCGGTGGCATGCCATGGTACGATGGGCGTTGTGTATCTGTCGAAAAACGAGACGCATTTACCACAATAGCCTGCTCGCCGGTTGTGGTTAAGCTATTGCGTCCGTTATTGTAAGTGGTACTAATAGTACTTGCACTCAACGGCGAAGTATAAATTTTTGTATCGTCAAAAGCGGCGTTCATGGCGTTGATCAGGAAGATTCCGTCCATTTTATCCATATTGCTTTTTCCAATAAGCAACGGAGTTGTGGCGCTATTGATAGTGCCATTAAGCGGAGTATTTAAAGAAGCAACCTGCGCACCGTTTAAGTACAATTTCAATTTTCCATTAGGGCCATCCAGTACAGCAACAACGTGGGTCCACTCGTACAATGGAAATACACCTGGCGCTTCGCATACATACTTGGTACCTGCTATCTTGATGGTGAAATTCCATTTACCAAAAGCATTGATATTCAGAGCAAATCCATTGTCGCTATCTGTCTGATTAACAATCGATGATGGCGTTAAATTAGCGTAAGGAGTTTCTGCATCAGCAGGATAGCTTTCGAGGGAAATCCAGGTTTCTACAGAAATTGACTTGTCGAGCCCCAAATTTTTTGTCTTAGAGATCCAGGTGGAAAAACCATCTGTTCGCAAAGCGTTGCCGGTGACTCCGCTTACCCGCTCTGGTTTATTAAATTGATTTGTGATAGGTAGGTTGTCTGAACTGATTTCTTCTTTGGTAGTAGTAGTTGCATTGGCTTCGTCGTACTTTAAATGAAAAACCGGCGATTGTGCAAATACACCAAAAGAGAAACAGAACGTGCTGAGAGTAGAAATTACTTTTCTCATGTTTTTTTGGTTTTGTTATGGGTTAGTTATTTCAATTCTCCTTTTCAGCCGCATAAGCAACCACTGGCCAGCTGGATTTAAGCTATCCGGATATGAAACAGGTATAATTGGTGAAACTAATGTATGCACCGGATGAAACAAGGGTTTTAAGAATCGTTTCAAATGCGTTAAGGAATTGTGCACCTTAAAATACAAATCACACAAAAATCTAATTTTCAAATACTTAACAACAGAACTTACTTCATTATTGAATTTTGTATCGTGTTGATTTTCAATTTTATTGCAGGTGCTCGAAATGGCTGGGATTGGTGATGTAATAATTTTGGAAGATAGTATTATGAAGATATTGGGGAACGCGCCAACATGTGTCTAATCTTGCGGGATAATACTTAATTGCCAGGCATGATAGAAACTGGCATCTTGCTAAAAAGCTTAATTATCAAGGCTTTCTTGCCTTTAGCCCGTCAGTTGAAACTGACAGCAATGAATACACTTGCAAGTGCTTGAGCCGGTCCTTCGTTATAGAGTAGGGACATCTGCAGGAGGGAATAATATTTTGAGAGGCTAACTATTTAAAGTTAACCTCCATTTATTTTAACGAACTAAGCGAAGTTCCTTGCTTAATTCCTGCTGATGATTAATGGCATAGGTGAGTGCCAACTTTACAAAATCGTTAAGAGACATATTATATTGAGTTGCAACAAGTGCAGCATCTTTATGAACAGAAGAAGGCACTCTAACATTGAAGCTTCCCTTAAACAATTTCTCCGGCGTTTTGCCTATCTCCTTGCAGGTTTCAAGATAATCATCTACAGATTCTTCAAAAGCGTGTTTGATCTCCTCTACTGAGCGGCCTTCAAAAGTCACTAAATCCTTTATTCCAAATATTTTACCATGAAAAACTTCATCTTCAGCACTAAACTCTACAGTACCAGTGTAATCTTTATATTTCAGATAACTACCCATTTTAAATATCTCCTTGCTCTTTTAGTGTTTCTATAACTTGCTTGATTGCATACTGCTTTAGCTCCGGCTCTGGATGAGGTTTATGCAAGTTTATAATAACATTTTTTTTATTAACAAACTTTCTTCTGGAACCGCCAGTTTTGCTGGTCTTTAATGGCTCATAACCAAAGTGCGAGAGTAGAGTAACTAATTCATCCCAAGTAAAATCTTTAGGTATTTAGAGAAATCGCTCTATTAACTTTTCAATTTTGCCCAATGCAACTAATATTTAGTTACAAATATAATACATTCGTATTATATTTTTGTTGCATTTAACTGACTCTTAATGTTCAACTTATGAGCAAGAGACTTGTCAAATTCATCTTTCATCAGCCCGTCAGTTGAAACTGACGGCAATGGATACACTTGCAAGTGCTTTAGCCGGCATCAGGCCACTTGATGGCTCTTTAGCTTCGGCCAATGGCCTGAAAAAAGCAAAAAGTTTAAACAAAAAAAGCCGCCCTGCGAAAAAATCACAGAACGGCCCAATCAAAATCACAGCGAAAAAGCTAAAAGGCTGTTTTATTATTGCTTGATCTTAAATGCCACACCGAAGCTTTGAAAATCTCGATATTTCCACCTTCGGTGAACAGCTCAACATCGGTGCTTTCCTGACTTAATGGAAATAAGCGAGTCGTAAAGGCATCTTTTCCATTAATAAAAACTTCAACAACAGAGCCATCAATAAACACATGCAGATCTACTTTTGAATTTGGTTCCAGGTTATATTTTCCCGTACGAATGTTCAATGGAACATGTTCCCTTTTACTGGATTGCGTATCATCCACTATCATCTCATGCTTTTCAAAATCGTAATAAATACGGGTCTGCTCGCTGCCTGACTTGTTTTTGCCAACAATGAACCCGAACTTCTTGGAGCTGCCTGTATTCAGCTCTGCTTTAAATTCAAGCTGATGTGTGCCAGAGGCTAACAAGAGATTATTACCCGGTTTGATAGTTTGCGATTTAAAGCTTATCTCTCCCATTCTTAATTTTTCTAACGCAGGGTGGGGCCGCTGATAAATTTCGCCATCTTTTAATTTCCAGGTGCGGGGGATACTGTATAAGTGGTTCCAACCTTGTTTATAGGCAGCTTCGGCGGTAATTTCATCCGGTATGATGGCTATAGCAGTTGTCCTTCCGGCCACATCCAAAGCAACAGAAGGTGACAAGAGCCGGTTTACGACCTCGAGGCGTTTAGGAACTTTGAAATCAGGCACAAATTTTTCATTCACAAAATCGCCTACCCAATATAGAGCAACTGCCGGAACGCCCTTATAGGGCACTTTATTTACCAGTAAAATGTACTTTCCATCCATCTTCCAGAAAACCGGCATTTCCCAAAAGACGCCGGAATCGTCATTTTTCGGATCGCCGGTAAAGAGGGTATGCAGGAAATCCCATTTCTTAAAATCCTTGGATTTATATAGAAGCAGTGAGCCTTTTTCTTCCCCATCTTCCACAACACCATAGCCAATCATCATGTACCAGGTGTCATTTTCCTTCCATACATAGGGGTCCCTAAGGTCAGTGCGCTGGTAGCCTTGGGGTGGGCCTTTTACAATGGGATTGCCGGAATATTTCTGCCAGCTTATAAGGCTGCTATCATTCGGAAATGCCAGGCCAATATGGTTTATATATGGAGCGCCAGCAGTGTAAATCAGCGCTGGTTTACCTTCAAAAATAACGGAATGGCCAGACCAGATACCTCGTTCGTCTATACCCTGTTCCGGGCTCAAAGCCGGGCGGTGCTCTGTCCAGCTAATTAAATCGGGACTGCTGTAATGTCCCCAGTTAATGGTATTCAATAAAAGGTTAGCGCCATTCTTCTGATTAAACAAGTGATATTTACCATTATAGTAAATTAGGCCATGCATCTCGTTAGTCCAATTGGCAGCCGGAAGAATGTGGTATTTAGGGCGATTGAAGTCGTTTTGAAACCTGCTGGCGGCTACACTTAAATCAGGTTTTACATTTCCTCCTTTTTTGAATTCGGCTTTTGCTGCCTCCAATGAGTAAGGCTTCGTTTCGAGTGAAACTTCATCTACAATTCCGTTTAATGCATTTGTTGGGAATATTAAAATCTGCTTTTCCCTGCCATCTCTGCCTACTGTAAAACCACTGAAACCCATTGCGAAATCTGCTGGGGACAAGGGGGCCGTTGCTATTTTTTCTCCGTTGATTATCAGCTCTGCTTTATCCTTTTCAACCGACAAGCCCACATTCATCCATTCAAAGTTTAAAAGCTTAGCGGCGCCTCCGTGATACTTTAGTATTCCATTTAAGCTTAGGCCAATTAACGGTTTACCAAACTTATCAACGCAAGCGGAAATCCAGTTTCCTTTTGTATCCTTCAGCACAAAGAACCCGGAGGTGTCGTTGGAAAATGTTTCCAGAGCAAACCAGGCTTTTAAATGGAGAGGCTTTTTAGTAACTGGGAATGTGGCATTTAGTTGGCTAGAATAGCCATCTGTACGGATTGCAGTGCCTTTGAAGCCTTTCACCAATTCGGGCTCTTTAAAATTGCTTATAAATTCGAGTTTCAGTTTGCCTGAATTTTCTGCCAGAACTTTCCCTTTTTCAAAACTCCAATGATACTGGGCTTTCGCGTTGAGCGAGAGAAAGAGGATAGCTATTGGGATATAAATTTTGTTTTTAATCATGATGAGTATGTGGTTTTAAAGGTGGATTAGGTTGTTTATGCAAGCCAGAATGCTTCCATCGTTTTATGTCTGCCCCAATACCGGCTAAGGCACCTTGTCATTCCGACCCAAGGAGGGATCTTAAAGCGCATTACATGACAAACTTTATAGGATTTATTAAGAAATTAGTTTGTTCTTCAATTGCCTTAATGCTACTTCGTGGCCTCCTTTCGTTATAATGACATCATTTGCAACTTGCTTATTTTAAAACACTTTCAAACTAGGCGTTTTGTCATCTCGACGAAAGGAGAGATCTTAAAGCAATACGTATAACGAAGCGCTTTAGGATTCCTCCTATCGTCGGAAAGACAAAGCGTATTAGCCTGCATATCGCCGGACGTCATCACCATATTAAAAAGAGCTACAGACTAAACAAATAAATTCATGTTCTCTGTAGCTCTTTGACCTCTTTGGTTAAACTAAAAATCCTAATAATTAGGATCTTGAATTAAACCTCCACGAGCTAAATCTACTTCCACCTGCGGGATGGGCAGGTAATTTAGTTTTGGTGCCACAAAGTTGCCCACTGCCAGGTAAGGCCTTTTGGTGCCCTCGGTTTGGTAGTAGTTATTTAGAAAGTCGGTAGCAGCATTCCAGCGAACCAAATCGTAAAAACGGTGCCCTTCTAAACATAACTCCAATCTTCTTTCAAAACGAAGGGCTTTGCGAGCATAGTCCTGAGTCCAGCCTAAAGCCGGGTAAGTGCCTATTACATAATTAGCTGCCGGAGTAACGCCATCCAGTTTTTTAACCACCGGAGAGTTTTTAGCCCTGGTACGTACCTGGTTAATCAATTCGCGGGCTTCATCCAGATTTTGATTTAGTTCAATCAAGGCTTCTGCTTTCCATAGCAATACATCAGAATATTTGATGAATGGGAAATTCAGGGCGCCCCTCGCCCATGGGAACCCACCGGCAGCACGCAAAGTGGAGTTAGGCGAAATCAAGTTTTTCTTCTTTGAATATGGGCCATACGTATTTGCATCACGAGCCCAGCTTACGCTATACACTTCGCCTTTATAGTCTTTCCAGGTAATTCCGGGGCGGCCAATGGCATGGTCTAAACGAGGGTCAACGGGGGTGGTCACATCGGTAGGTGCAAGGTCGGAGTTGTTGTAAGTGTCGAGTAAAGGCAATCCGGTAATTGGATCCACCTTAAAGGAATTTACAAGGTTTTGAGTTGGGCGGTGAAAACCGTCGCCACCACCATAAGCAGGCCCGGATGGAGAAGTTAGCAAATCACCCCAGTCAATATTTCCGTTAAGTGTACCACCGTCATTTACAGAGGTTTCAATAGCCAGGATGTTCTCGCCATTATGCTCCACCAACGGGTCTGAGTATAGAGATTCCAGGTTGGATAGCAGATTGTACTTTCCAGAATTGATCACCTCGTTAGCACTTGCCACAGCCTCAGTATATTTTTTGGTAAACATGTAAGCCTTTGTAAGGTAGGCGTAAGCTACATATTTGTTAATGCGCCCTTTATCCTGTCCATCATAAGGGATATTGATTCCTGCCTGAATATCTGCAATAATTTTATCCCATAATTGCTGCTCAGTTAAGTTGTTTGGCACTTTTCCTTCTTCGCCAAGAGGCACGCTCTCGTCAATGTAAGGGAAAGTGCGAAAGTTCCGTTTAAGGTCGAAATAATAATGCGCCCTTAACACCCTAACTTCAGCAATGCGGCGAGCCTTTAATGGGAATTCTGCATCCGACAATGAGTTCAGTGATTTTAAGGCTTTGTTACACCTCGAAACCCCAATATAAAGTGCCCTCCATTTACGGGCAATCAGGAAGTTATCAGCAGTTACGTTGCCCAACTCCATATTTCCCAAGGGGGCAATATCGCCGGTACCGCCGCCGCCCTTGTAAGCATCGCCAGAGCGCACATCGCTATAGCTCCAGTTAGATGCCGGGTTGAAAATCGCCGAAATTGGCGCAAAATCGTTTGACTGGTACACATTGTCCATCATCGCGTAAGCAGCAACAACAAGCCCCTCGGCTGCCTTTGGTGTATTTAAAGCCTCTTCCCTTAAAGCCCCCTTTGGTGCCTGGTCGAGGTCTTTGGTGCAGGAACCCAGCATTAAAGCCATTCCCGCCGCTATGATATATTTAAAGTTCTTCATGTTTATAATTGCTAATTAATTGGCTTAGAAGCCCACGTTAATACCTAATGACACTGATTTTGAATGCGGGTAAGCCGCTTCTGTTAACACTCCGTAATCAAGGGTTCCGTTGTTAACAACCTCGTAGTCAAGCCCGTCAAACTTGGTAAAATTCAACAGGTTTTGCCCTTGTATAAAGATTCTTGCTTTTGAAATTTTTGCTTTTGAAGTGATGTTCTTTGGCAAAGTATATCCGAAAACAATTGATTTCATTCTTAAATAAGAGCCATCGCCAAGGAAAAATGTAGAGTTTCTCTGCTCATCGTTGGTATTGCGGGTGGTTAAAGCCGGAATATCTGAATCTGGGTTTGATGGCGACCAGGCATCTAACAATACCTTGCCGTGGTTAGCCACAAACAGCGGAAATTTGTAGTTGAAAGTGTTATCATCCCATATTTTGTTGCCCACCTGAGTATCGAAAAACAGCGAGCAATCAAAGTTTTTGTATGAACCGTTGAAGTTTAATCCGCTGAAAAACTTAGGCAACGGGCTTCCAATGTTTGTGCGGTCGTCTGGTGTAATGGCACCATCGCCATTAACATCCTTAAAGCGAATCCTTCCTAAACCTTTACCCACTTGTGTAGCATGCGCATCAACCTCTGCCTGTGTGCGGAATAAGCCATCGGCTACATAACCGTAAAACTCGCCGATTGGCTGGCCAGAAATGATACGAGATTTGCTTCCCAAATAAACCGCCTGTCCATCTTCGCCAAGGCTGATCACTTTGTTCTTAATCGCGCTGAAAGTTAAATCAACATTATATTTAAACTTCCTTGTATTTTCATTGCGGTAGCTTAACAGGAATTCAAACCCTGTGTTACGTACATCGCCTGCATTAATAAACGGTGCATTTCCTTCGCCACTAACAGCTGCGAGAATCGGGTTTACAATCAGGTCTTTGCTCTTTTTTACAAAGAAATCACCAGTAAAATATAGCCTGTTGCTTAACAAGCCTAAATCAACACCTATGTTCGTTTGAATGGAAGTTTCCCATTTAATGTTGCTGTTACCAATTTGGGTAGTGATGTAACCTACGTTTGCAGTAGCATTAGAGCCGGTAACATCATAGTTGGAAAAGTCAATTTGTTTTCTGTATGATGTGGTGTAGGCATAATCATCAATACTTTGCTGGTTACCGTTTGTACCCCATGAGAAACGAAGTTTTAAATCAGACACCTTTGAACCCAGGCTTGTGTTCTTAAAGAAATCTTCTTCGCTCAACCTCCAGCCAAATGAAGCTGCGGGGAAAACGCCATATTTATTTCCTGGCCCGAAACGAGATGAACCATCTCTGCGGATTGTAGATGAGAATAAATACCTGTTATTGAACTGATAATCTAGCTTGGCAAACTGCGAAATCAAGGCAAACTCTGCACCATCACCGTTTACTGCCGACATAGTATTTGCTGCATCTAACACCCTGAAATTGGATGTTTCGATAAAAAAGCCCCTTGCAGATGCACTGTACTTTTCAAACTTGTTATGAATCCACTCGTAGCCGGCAAGCGCTCTGAAATCGTGTTTTCCTTTGCTTAATTGGTAATCTAAAGTATGAGTAGCATTGAGGTTAAGTGCATTAGATGAGTTTTCGGTTAAGGTAGCTTCTGTATTAGAGAAACGGCCTTCCACAAAAGTGGGATTGAAAATAGATGCACGATAATTAACCGCATCAACACCGAACAAAAATTTATATGTAAGCCCTTTAACCAGGTTTACGTTAGCATACACATTACCAAGGGTTTTAAAAGAACGGTTACGGTTATCTTTATTACGCTCCAGGTTACCAATGGGGCTCAGGCGGTCGCCGAGGTTTTTAACCGGGCCTCCATAATTGCCCAGGTTGTCCCTAACGGGGATGATAGGCATTTGATACAAAGTAGCAGGTAGAGCACCAGGATTGTTTACTCCGCCAAAGCGTGATACCGTAAAATTCTCGCCAATCGTAATGCGGTTTGAAACTTTGAAATTTGAGTTTAAACGAGCGTTGATACGTTCGTAATCGGTAAATACCGCCAAACCTTCTTCCTTGTTATAATTTAAGCCGAAATAGAAGCTCGAATTATCTACATTTTTAGAAAGCCCAAGGTTGTATGATTGGTTTAAAGCACTACGATAGGTTTCCTTTTGATAGTCTACATCTGCCGAAGGAATGGTTTTAGCATCGTCCAAAAAAGCAGGGATTACTGGTTCAGGACCACTGCCATAGATTTCGTCTGTAGTTGGCAAGCCGTCGTTTCTTAAAGCCTGAAACAGTACCTGTCCGTACTCCATAGCATTTAACATGTCCAAATGATTTCTTGGCGTTTTGACACCTGCAAAAGCATCAAAGGTTACGCCCACATTTTTAGCGTTTCCTTTTTTGGTAGTGATGATCACCACTCCGCCAGATGCCCTTGCGCCGTAAATGGCAGCCGAAGCGGCATCTTTCAATACCTGCATAGACGCGATGTCATTAGGGCTGATACCATTAATATCGTTGGCCGGCATCCCATCGATGATGAAAAGCGGAGCATTGTTTTTCAAACTTCCCAAGCCACGGATGTTAATAGTGGCATTAGAGCCGGGCGCACCGTCAGTTGAGATGCTTACCCCCGAGATCCTGCCTTGAACCGATGTTAACAGGTTGGCATTGGTTTCTTTCAGGGCTTCATCCATTTTTAAAACAGACACCGCCCCTATTAAGTCCTTCTTGCGTTCCGACTGGTATCCCGTTACTACAACCTCCTCAAGTAATTTATTGTCTTCTGCTAACTGAATTGTTATTGGCCCTGCAGATGTGATTTTTACCCTCGTGGTTTCCATACCGAAGTAAGAAACCTTCAAAGTTTGCCCTGTTTGGGCTAGAATGGAAAACATGCCCTCTACGTTGGTGGCGGTGGCTTTTCCAGTTTCTTGTATAACAACCGAAGCGCCTATAAGCGGCTCGTTGCCTGGTTTTGAAGTTACCTTTCCTGTTACCTTAAGTTCCTGGGCTGAAACGTTAAATAAGGCTAACAGTAAGGGAACTAGTACTATTAATCTTCTCATAATTCTTAATTGGGTTAGTTAATTTAATTGGTGTTGTTTTTAATAATTGGCCGTGTACTTGAATTATTGTATCATATATCTGTTTTTAGTTTTATGCAAAAGCAATTTTCAACCACAGCGTGATTGGAGAATTTTGGTTTATTAATGTGATTGGATTTCTAGCGGTTTACTAAAACCAAGTTACGGAAATTGCCAGGCGGCAGTTTTTGATATTATATCAATCTCTTTAAGTATTTCGACTGGCTAAAAACGACATTTTCACTACTATAAAAGCACTTTTTGAAATAATTGTATTTTTTACCCATTTGAAATTATATCACAAACTTTAAGTTTTGTTGCATGGGTTACAATGGCCATTTTTGGATACCGGAGGGGCGGCAAACATCTCTTTGCTCTCCAATCTCACCCCATGAGGTCCGTCGGAGGTTACTAATTCAGGAATACCGAGATGGGGAACACCGCCGGAAGTAAATGATGATGAGGCACGGATCATATTCACTTTTTCTTCCAATGTCATCTTACTGAGAAGTGCATTGATCCTTGCGTCAATATTTTTTCCTTGACGCTTTCCTGTGCCTGCGCTTTTGGCAAAAGCACCAGAAAAAAATATAATAAGATTGTTAAACGCATTTTAATTTTCATTTATTGAACTAAGATTTGTTGATAAAATATTAAACCGAGCAACATTACCGCAGCAGGATCCCAGCCGGTCGTGACGTGCTGTCCGTCCTGCGGTTTCTTCTTCGATAGCCAAACTTCAAACCACACCTTGTTTGCACCAGAACCCTGCACATGCATATCAACCTTATATTGCCGGTGCCCGTAAAGGTGTACTTCCTGGTAAACGCCAGTTTGGTTCCAGCCTCCATCGACACCTTTGTATAGAATTGAACCGGCATGTGTATCAACAGCAGGATACTTCAAGGACGAAGCGGCATCCAGCCAAACGTGGGAACCATCTGGAAGAATTACCTGAAATTGTTCGCCGTTCCTTGTAGTTAAAGTGTTGCATTGTAGCGCTTGTTCGCCGTTAGTGCTGTTAGCAGCAACGGTATAAATTATTTCGCTTCAGTAGCCAATTACCCCTCGAAAGTACCGGTAAGGATCAACTTCTTTCCGTTGGCAAGAGCATAATCTGTGGATTTTGTAAATTCTAATGTGTTTAACCCCTAATGAAAGCGGGGACAATTAACTAAAGAGTGAAAAAAATCAAAAAAACAGGAAATAGAAAGAACATTCAAGAACGATCTTCAAAGTGTAGCAGCGAGCGGATAAACAAGAAAAGAACGACTTCAGGTCTGTTTAGAAACAAAGCCGCAATTGTCGGTTTAAACTAATAAACCCAACCTTCTAAAAGACTTTTTTTTATAGTAAAGCCCTCCGCCTTGTAGCATGTGCTTTCTGCCAAATTTTATCCCCCTCTTCAACCACACCTTCCTAGAGTGCAGTTTTAGAGGTGCTTCTTTAAATGTCAAAATCAACATATGTTGAGAAAATAACATTATTAAACTTCGGCGAATCGCACATTCCGGGAGAAAGAATCAGTTTTTAGAGTTATTAATCGCCTAATTATGTTCTATAATTTCGAAATGCATGCAATGATAAGATACTATATTAATATGAAAACATTTCATAACTACAGCTTTAAATTGGGTAATATTTTTGATTTAAACAATAATTACATATACGAGGAATAAAAATAATTGCCTCAAGTGGGAAACGGTTGAACTTTGCAATACCTCGCGAACGATCTCATATGCAGACCTATGTTGTATGAAGTCAAGTAGCTACAAAAAAGCTTTCCGTTTACTTAAGCCTATGCGACAATTTACTTCGGATAATTAAGCAAATTAAACCTGATATTTTTAATTGTACATGATTAAATATATAGACCGATTGGAATACATTCACTTTTTAATCAAAACTAAATCGACAGGAAGCCCTGAACAGCTAGCAAAAAAAATGCAGGTCAGTAAACGAACTGTTTACGAATACCTTAAGGCTCTTGAATATTTAGGGGCACAAATCAGATACAATACTCAATTAGAAAGCTACATCTATGAAATCTCCGGCGATTTTCAATTTAGATATAAAAAAAAACTTGAGTGCAATAATACTTCACTTTTGTGATGTTCATTTGCGGTAGGTGAAACAAATTCAACGTTCATTGTTCATCCAACTAATTAAAGAATGAAAGTTATCTATTTGCAACGAAGATTTTGTTGGTTCGGCTATCTATGCCTTCTGCTTTTTGTTACATCCTTCGGATTACCTAAATCGCGTACCTTAACGCTAGATTACCTGCTGGGTTTGGATCAAAACGACATCATAGAGGCAGAAGGTGTAAGTCTATCTAACCAAAAGGAAAGGGTTAATACTGCGAGTGAACTAACTGCTGCGCTGAACAAAAGCGGAGGACTGATTTTCTTTCGGAACTCAAGTAACATTGAACCATTGCTTAAACAGCATTTACAGGAATTTGTCGGGGACAGAGTTGTCGTTATTATCAGTAAGCGTCAGGAGTTAAATAAAGCGATAGAGACGTTATGGGAAGATTTGAAGTATGATGAAAATTATCAGGTAGAAAAAAATGTTTCCCAGGGCGATAAGGTCTCGCGTTGTTATCTCAACAATCATCTGAAAGATGTACGTATTCAAATGTTTTTCAGCCAGGATATGAGCATTGTTGCGATTGATCGATGATTGACTACCGATGCTTAATTGAATTCGCGGATATACATCCCTCTATTTGACCTCTTAAACTCATATATACATGATTACCATAACCTTATGACAACTTGTTATTCAAAATTATTTTGTCAAATCTTTTTTGCAACATGCCTTTTATTGACAGTATTTTCCGCATGCAATAATCTGCCCGAACCTGTAAAAGCAACTTTGAACACAACTTCCAACCGGGCGGAGCTCCTGAAAGTAATAGCCCACTATCAAGAGCGTGGGGAGACACAAAAAGTTGATGCAGCATATTTTCTAATAAAAAATCTCCGGGAACAAATGCACGTTGAAGGTGATGGGGTAATCCACAAAAGGAAAATGCTTCGCAAGATAGCGGAAATACCCCAGCGACTGGATCTTTTTAACAAATGGGATAGTCTCACAAACTTGGTAGGGAAAACAACTAAATTGTCTGTTTCTACGGTATATGATTCTGATATCATGAAATCAGAATTACTCATAAAACATATTGATGCCGCCTTCAAAGCGTGGAGATATCCGTGGGCAAGGAGTCTAAGTTTTGAAGAGTTTTGTGACTATATTCTTCCTTACAAGCTTGTTAATGAAGAGCCAACACTATGGAATGAAATTGTTCAGCAAAAGACAAAATGGCTTTTGGATTCTAACAAAGATGAAAAGGATGTTTATAAGGTCTGTATTTCCCTTAATGATTACTTAAAAAAGCAGTTCTACTTTCAAAAATTTCCTATCTCATGGGATATGAATTTTCAGGACTTATTAACGGTTCAATGCGGCTCTTGTTACCATGCCACCCAATTTACTACTTACTATATGAGAGCTCTGGGTATACCCGTAGTGATGGATTTTACGCCCTTGTGGGGTAACATGAATGGTGGACACAATTGGAACGCTTTGATATACAAAGGAAAGCCGGTTGCGTTTGTTGGAGCTGAATCAGATCCGGGTCAAACAAAAATAGACCTGGCATTTCAAAGGAAACGAGGTAAAATATTTCGCTATACCTTTTTAACAAACGATGAACGCATAAACAAGCGTGAAAAATTAGCCAACGCCCCCACATTTTTGAAGGACCCCAATATAGTTGACGTTACGAGCGATTACATTCCGGTTACGACTATAACTGTTCGTCCATCGTTAAAAATGGAAGAAAAAAGTTTGATGTTTTTATGTGTTTTTAATTCTCAGCAGTGGATTCCTTTGGACTGGGCTGAAGTAACCAATGGTACAGCTGTTTTTAAGTCGATGGGAAGAGGGATTCTGTATATGCCTATGCGCTTTGAAAAGCGCATATTGGTTCCGGTTGCTGAGCCAATAATGGTGGATGTAAAAGGAAATTTATCAAGCCTGTCATCTCTTATGAAAAATCAAACACCGGTAGTTTTGAGAAAAAAGAGTCCTCAAGGTCCCAAAGTGGCTGCCAAGAATGAGTATGAACTGTATCATTGGAAAAGAAAATGGGTTTCCATGGGGAAAAAAGTAGCTGCCGGCGATTCGCTTATTTTTACCCTCCCCCAAAATGGGCTGTACTGGCTTAAAAGCTCAGATAAGGCATCTAAAGAAAGAATTTTCACGTTGAAAGGAGGCGCACAGGTATGGTGGTAAAAGTTCTGTCGTGTATCATTTTAACTGGTATCATAATTAATGGATGCCACACTCGACAAGATATGGGTTCGTCGATAAAGGATACTTTAGTTCAGGAAAAATATCTTAATCAGACTCCGATAGCAAGTATTGAAGGCCTTCCTAATATTTGTGAAGAAGACACCTTATTTACAATTAAAGAAGGTACAGCAGTTCAGATCTATAGTATAGGAGAACTGGATGTCAGTTTATTTGGCACGCCTCGAAACTATTTTTTCAAGAGCGATGCTATCGAGATATCTTTTACTTCGGATAACGATTTAAAAGAACAAAAGGAGTTTACCTTCTCATGGGGTGACGGCAAGCCGGGGCCTGATAATAGGGTGTCTTATATTAAAGACGGTGTCATTGTAAAGAGCTTATATAAAAACGAGTTGGAGATGTACACCTATGAAGTTACTCTTCCATGGAAAATCTTAAACCTCAGCCCAGACAAAGATGCCAAAATCAGCTTTAATGCTTCAGTCGGAGACAATGACGACGGAATTAAGCAGCATGCTAAAATAGCATGGAAGGTTGATAAAGGAAATCTCTCTTTAAAAAGCAGAGATTCAAGTGTAATCGTTCTTTCCAGCCTGGTAAGAAAAAACGCTGATGAAATCTTCTCAATTTTTAAATCGCAAACTTCAATCAATGATTCTGCCTTTTGGCAAAAAGTTCCTAGCCAGCCATTCAAAACTATAATTTATGGTTCAGTTGCTGATTCGTCTGATTTGTCAGCAACAATGAAATCAGCTTGGGACGAGCATAACCTGTATCTGTTTTTTAAAGTTTTAGATTCCCGAAGAGGGCATGTGTCATCAACATCTTACTCCGGAAGAACTTTATCCGACTATGGTTGGATAGAAGACAAACAGGGCAAAAGAGTTTGGGAGATGCACGCTGCTTATACTAAGCACGTTGGTGGGGCTCTAAAAAATCAGGGTAGTGATACCGTGATTTATTTGAAACCAGGACAGTATAGATTAAAATATTCAACTGACGAATCTCATAACTGGAATAATTGGGATGATAAGCCACCGGTAACAACCTTCTATGGTATTCGACTTTATAAGAAGTAGAGATTAGCCTTAATTGATTTCCAGCAGCGTTGCCAATAGGCAACCATATATGTTTTTATAACTACAAAACAAATAAATAACCCATGTTTAACTTGCCTATTCCGAGGGGGGTACCTTAGAGGTTCCTACCCTAACAATTTAATTAATTAATTACTATAAATTAAAAAAATGAAAACTATTATTATTATTTTATTATCTATTTGCACCTTCGGCGATTCAAGCGCACAAACTCCGAAACAGGAACTCTTAAATCTTTTAAACAGCAAGCACAATTATGAGAGGGTGCAGGCTTCACGTAAAAAGAATAATATATCGGCGGTTAAAACAAAGTATCTCGAATCTTATACCAAAGTAAAAGGCAATAAACGCAAAATACTTTCTTATATAGACGATGCTTTGAAGTCTGATGCGACTGCTTTAAAAAAGGAGTTTATCTTCTATAATTATCAAGATCCTCTGAGCTCCACCTTTGAGCCTGAAAACAGAATTTCATTATTCAATTATTTTAAGATAGTGAAATATAGCCTGGAGAATTCCAAAGCTAGCTTACCTCCACTAAAGGAAGTTCCCACAAATTAATATCACAGTTAAACATCTAATAAAGTCGCAATGAAAAAAATTTCAAGAATTATATTATTTGTATTAACCGTTTCTTTTTTCTTCACGGGTTGCCAAAAAGATGAAACCGCACAGAGGAAGTCAAAAACGATTGTTTTGATGGGAATGGAGGATGATCCAGATGCGGAAACCCCCTTGAAGGACGCGTTTGAGGAATGGGCAGAGAATGGATACCAGGGAGATCCTCCAGATCCTCTATCGCCTGCAACTCCTTTGTTAGATGCAAATGGTCAGCCAAATTCAGATGCATACAATTGTCATTATTATGCCTGGGGTGCAAGCGCAAACGGTAATGATCCAACCTATCCCCATTGGAGTCAGACACCTAATACATCGGGGTACCACTCTCTGGACTATAGTGCTCAAAATCAAATAGGTGACCGCATAGTTTATTATGGTGTTAATGCACAGGGAGACGTATATGCAACCCATTCGGGGATCGTGACCGGAGTTGATTCAAACGGGATGGCAACTGAGATCACTAGTAAGTGGGGACAAATGGGTGTTTATGAACATGCACCTGTAGATGTGCCCGCTTCTTATGGTAGTTCTTCTCCCACTTTTGAACACAATGGTACAACTTACGAATCTCGCGTTTATTATAGAGCTAATTAATAAATAAAGCAAGGCACGGATGAAAGCACTTTTTATGCATAAAAATAATAAGACGAATTTCCGTGCCTTATTATCATTGACAATATTTTCCCTTATTCTCTTAGTATCGTCATTTCTATATTCTTACACAAAGATATTCTGGATATTTGAACTACCTCCCTTTATTTTTACTGCAATTGTAGCGTTATTTTCTGTCTTTATTATTTTTCAGTTTAACGGCAGCCTGTTCCTTTTTAGTATTAATGACCTTACAATTGTATTTTTCTTTTTCTATATTTTTATAAGTAGTCAAATTGTATCTTCCGCCGAAGTCGTTTCAGATCGTATTTATTTTGTAACAGGATATTTTATCTTCTTCCTCCTTGTAAAGCAGTTATTTACCTTCATTAAGCCAGAGTGGGTGATTTCTGTTCTATTTGCCTTAAGTCTAGTTCAGGCTCTTCTTGGATGCCTTCAATATCTACAATTATTGCCGTTCAGCTTTAATAAGGTTACTGGTATCAGAGGTACCCTTTTTTACTCAAATGTTTACGGATGTTTAATGGCAATCGGTATATGTATTAATGTCTATTTGATACCCCGGACAAATGAAAAGCGTTGGAAGTTATTGCTTTATGCATTATTTTTCATATTCTTGATGCCCCTGTTGCTATCATTGTCAAGAACAGCTCTTTTAGCTGCAGTATCGGGTGCGGGGCTAATCATTATATCTAATTTGAGCCTTTCACGAAAAATGCTTAAAACGGGGTCTGTCTTATTAACGAGTTTGTTATTTCTCTCCATTAGTGCCTTTTTGCTCTTTTTAAACATCAAATCGGTGATAGGACGGCTAATAATTTGGAAGATAAGCTTCAGTATGTTCTTAACCCATCCTTTTTTAGGTAGTGGTTTTGGAACCTTCTTTACTCAATATGGAAATTATCAGGCCGATTTCTTTCTGGCACGAAATGCTTCTGGAAATCTAGCAAATATTGCAGGGATGAATTATCAGCCTTTTAGCGAGATCGTTAGAATAGTTATCGAGAACGGAATTATTGGTTTGCTTTTAGCCTTGGTCGTATTTGTTTTAATAATAAGAACTTTACTGAGATCTTCCGTTGAGACAATATGGATTGCAATTTTAGTAATAGTAATGATCTTTTGCCTTGTTTCTTATCCATTTACAGACATCACAATAACCGCAATTTTCATTTCAACTTTATGTGCAATAAATAAAAAAGAGAGGGTATTTTTAACGATAAAGCTAAATCCCTTAAAATCCCTTTTTGTTGTGCTATTACTAACCACTGCTGCTGCTTTAAGTATTCAAAAGATACAGGCCATTATTAAGTGGGGCGAATATCAGAATGCTCTTCGATATCGCAGCGGAGATAATATAACTTATTACCAAAAAATTTATCCTGTCTTATCGAATAATGGATCTTTTCTGTTCAATTATGGAGCGGAATTAGCTGCTATCGGTCAAAGTAAGGAAAGTTTAAAAGTCCTTAAAAGAGCTTCGAATTATTGTACAAATATTGAATTGTACACTGAATTGGGAAATAATTATTTCTTAAATAAAGATTATGCTAAGGCGGAGTTCTGCTTTTTGAGGGCAGCATATATGGTTCCTAAAAAATTTGTACCGATTAATAATCTTCTCGAGTTTTATAGGAATACCAGTCAAAATAAGAAGGCCAGACAGATCGCAAAAAAAATTTGTGAGCAGCCTGTTAAAGTACCATCATTGATAGTTGATCAAATAAAATCAAAAGCTTGCACCTTTTTAAAAACCCAGGAGTTTTATGAAAATTAGGTTTTATTTCTATGCACTATTACTAAGCATGTTTATTATCTCCTGTAAAAAAGAAGATCCATCTCCAACCGAATCTCAAAAGACAATTTGCGAACAGATAAGGCAACTTCAGGAGAATAAAGAGTTTAATGATCGGTTAGATATCCTCTACAACAGCGCGCTGAACTATAATTTTGAGGCTGCTTTTTTGTTCTACTCAGATAATAGAAATATATACCGTTATGAGTATGTGGAGGGTGAGCTAAATAGTCCCTCGCTTAGCCTTACTTTGAACAGGAAAATTGATGGTGTTATACATTGCCATTATAAAAGTTTATATCCGATTTTTTCCATCGGTGATATGAAAGCTTTGTATGAAATAATTGACGGTCAATTTATAAAAGAATCGGGAACATTTAATTTTGGAGTAGTGTCTGCAAAAGGAGTGGCATATTTGATCAAATTTTCAGACTATAGCAAAGCGCGGGATTTTTTAATCGAAAGTTTTAAGACTAGCTCAGCTTCTTCAAGAATCGAAAAGCAATATAAGGATGCTATTGATTTAAACCTAAAACAGAATAACATGATTATATCAGGCGAATTGTCGTTCTTGAGTATCTTTGGATCGAAAGGAATGGATTTGTTTAAGGCAAATATAGTCGATAAAACGTGGGTTAAAATTGATATCGATCCTGGGAATGAGTTAGTCGAAATGCCATGTGAATAACTATAAGCAAGATGAGTTTCAATTCAGCAGCTAATGAAACGTTGAGGCCATTCTGGGATTCTTGTCGTATTTTGCACTTATGAGTTCAGGATAATAGAGGCAGCAGCTCCTTTTAATGCCTTTGCAAAAATAACTTTAGGATCAGTTATCGCACTCCATAAATTTCCAACACTCTTTTCCCCCTGCTTAGGAGGATGATTTTAAGTTGATCTACAAACTGATTTTGTTCATATCCCAGATTTGCAAAAATAAATCAAGGTTTATCTTCCTCTTCCTTCGCATTTTCATCATAAAAGGGATGCACGCAACTGAGCTCGTCCATGTAAATAAAACATGCTTCCTTATAGTCACTGCCATAAGGGCACTTTTCTAACCGCAACGTATTGACCGTGTAATACTGAATTTTATCAACTTCATGGTCGTTTGCAGGGTCAAAATCCTCAGCAGAGGCGCTTAAATTTAGAATTTCTGTACCAATCCTCATATGTCCAGTATAAAATAGAGAAATCACGACGATCTGCTCAACTTTCTCGAAAAAAGCCTTTTCACGTTTACCGACAACTTTCTAATTGTCCGACCGTCATTAACAACATCGCTGATAATTATGACTTTTTTAAAGTCGCCTGCTCCATTGTCGAAATTGAGTTTCTTTTCATAATCATGATGGTCATTATATCGGTAAGAATAAGGCAGCGAGGTATAGGGGGATATTATATTTAATTGAGTAATTGAGGCTTTCCCGAATATGATATTTCCTCCATAACCTAGCCCGATAATGAGACTTGCGTTGTCTGCCAGATTAAACCTATCCACTACATCGATAATCGCATTAAAGATCTTCGTTATTTTCAAGCAGTTTGGATACATCTATCCAATTATGTGCCCGAGACGTATCACTTCAGTGAAAGTGGCCGGAATGAAATAACTTCTTCTCACGGACAATTGCATACAAACGATCGGAAATTTTTGGATTATCATAAAAGACAACGGGCACTGTTTCGGGAACTGGCTCTTTACCTTTTACTTCCATCGTCGGCTCATCGGATGCTTCTTCCCTTAAGGTTTCGTTACGCTGATGTTACTGAACGTAGCATTACTATTATCGGCAAAAACGCCCCAATTGGTGTTGCTGGCCTTATAAACCCGGGTGCTTAAGGCCACTTCATCATTAATGTACACCACAAGCATGGAATTTTCTATTACTATCTGAACCGAATAGTTGGTATTGGGGCTGAGTGTTAAAGGTACATCCGTAGCGGCAATGGTGCTTGATGTTATTAAAGCCCGGCTCTTTTTATCCAGGCTAAACCTGTTTTGCGATGGGATAAACCTCAGGCTGTAGAAATCATTTGTAGCATCGCAGGCGCCTATCATAAATCCAAAATCCTTGGAAGAGGATGTGTAAGAAACCGTTGCATTGATTTTAAAGCGAGGCAGGCTTATTGGTTCAAAAATTACGTTGCTGATATCAAACGCCGCTGAGCTTACTAGATTGTAAGAATGTTTCCCCGATTGGGTATTGGTAACGTTACCAACCTGGCTATTTTTCACGATAGTATGGTTTTGGCCTTCCAGATACGTTTTCAAGCTTGGTGGAATTGCCACAACGAGGTCGCCATTGGCTTTAGGGTATATTTTATGGGCAACCAGATTTCCTCCCCAAAGGGCATTGCCCGCATCTGAATTATTCTCCTGAACATAAGTCCAGCCAAAAAGATACCGCTCGCCCGAAGCGTTGCTGGCAGTTTTAGCTGCATAAATCCCTTTCCCCTCAAACCTGTCGTTTCCGGTGGGCTTTAGCCATGGGCCGGTTAGAGAAGATGACTTGCGGTAGTAAAGGTTTTTAGAGTTTATATCAGAGAACAGCAAATAATAGGTGGAGCCCATTTTGAAAATCTCGGGAGTTTCCAGCATGAAGAAATTATCGAAGCCTCCATCGTATAAAACACCCTCGTACGCCCAGGTACTTAAATTGCTTGAGGTGTAATAGGCAACAACGCCTTTCCAGGCTCCTCCAACGTTTTTCCGGGCGGCAATAATCATGTAATACTTCGAGCTCACCTCATCATAAAAAACATAGGGGTCGCGGAAATTATCGTTCGTCTCATAACCTTGTCCTGCCGGGGCATAAATGGTAGCAAAGGATGTGTTTTTTATAAAGTTTGAATTAAGAGAGGATGATGTAGCCAGCATAATACCTTCCTTAGTTGTTACGCAAGATGAAGGATAATTAGGATTATGGCCTGTATAAAAGGCATAATAAGTTGAGTTTGCCTTTATAATTGATCCGGTACCCAAAGCGTAATCCTGGCTGCATGGTTGATTGCTGCAACTTAAAATTTCGCCTGCCGAAAGGCTTGAATACGCATAAAAATTATTCGTTTTTAAGCCATACCAAGGGTGGCGTCTATGGGCGGCATCGTTCCAGATATCCTTTAAAAAGAATACATTAAACTGGTTAGACTCGCTATCGAAATACGGCATTACATCGCCAATGCGAACAGCATCATCTGTAAGCCTGTAAATGCTATAGTCTGTTTGCTCAAATTGAGCTATACAGTTTAATGTGTTTGCCGGTGGCGGATTATTGCCAGTGTCATTTTTCACATTGCTTTTTTCTGATTTGCAGCCCATCAAAGCCGTAGCAGCACAAATACCGGCAACCAGAATTCCCCTAAAAATAGATAGTTTCATTTTTGTGATTAGTTTATCCGCAGCTGGTTTCAGCCACTCCGAAATCTTACCAATGCAACGGCAAAGTTCGTATGCGCCAAATTATAGCTATATGGCTGATGAGGGCTTAAAAATCATATCAAATGCTTTCAAAATTATATCTGACAAGGGAATATACCTTTCCAACGCCCTGAAGTTGCGGTTTGCAGAATTAAACGTGTCAGGTTTTTGAAACCTGACACGTTTAATTCTGCCATACTTCTCATTTTCTGTGGAATCTGTTGTAGTCCCAGAATCGTGCTTTGCGTCCCGGCCGCATGCTATTACTGCAATACTACAAAGTGTTATGATTATTTTAATTGAATTACTTAACCACCCGGTAAGGGAGCAAACAAGGAAAGTATTTTTTTAAACTCAGATTAAAAAAATGCAGCACTATCTGCAAACTTTACTTTAAAGAAAGTATTTATATAATATACCAGAACGGCTTTCTGAGGCTGTTACCTTACATCTTACACCTATGGAATTGAAAGTATTAGTGATTGATGATGACGAGATTTTTCTTTTATTGCATGATTGCAATGTTACAGACAGTGGCTTGGCTCCTTCAACTATTGGATTTGAAGAGGCAGAAAAAGCGCTTGAGTATTTAGACGCCGAACATAACAAAGATGATTATTACCTTATATTACTGGATATAAATATGCCTGTAATGAATGGATGGCAATTTCTCGACGCCGTTGAGCAAAGGCCTTATTCCGATCAGATCTTTGTTATTATAGTAACCTCATCAATTGATTACGAAGACCGGGTTAAGGCCCAGAAATATTCGCATGTAATTGATTATATCGAAAAGCCGCTTAATATTGAAACCTGCGAGCGGATTAGGCAGATTTCATTAATCAACGACATTATTAACAGTTGATGCCGGTGGGTCTTCTTCCTGATGTTTCATATTAAACACAGTTTCGGTTTTGTCCACTATAGATCTTATTATGTCATCCAGCTCAACAGCCGAATTAAACAGATGATTTAACAGTTCTGGCTTAACCACTCCGGCCTCATAGTTCTTTTTGGTCATTTCGATCAATCCCATTATGCGCGATAATGGTGCCCTAACTATGTGCGATTGGATCCATGCGATTTCATTTAAACGAGCATTTTTGTCTTCGATATCCTGGATATGTTTTCTTCTTTCACTTATATCTTTAAACGACCAAACCCTCCCTACAAATTCATTATTAAGAATAAGCGCATTTGAATAGCGCTCATATACCCGGCCATTGTTTAACTGCAAAATATCCAGGCTAGAGCTTGTTGAATCATTAAGTTGATTTTGATTGGTGCTAAGCCCTTCCGATCCAACTATTTGCGAATTTAGATATCCCAAAATATCACCATTTCCATCCATAAGTGCCGGTGGAATATCCCAGAGTTCTATAAAACGATTGTTAAAGTTTATAACATTATTATCATTATCTACAGCCAAAATTCCATTGTCGGTTGAGTCAAGAATGCCTTTGAGGTAAATTTCATTTTTCCGCATGGCTGCTTCAGCAGTTTTTTCCTCAGTAACGTCATGGGAAACCCCATTTAAACTCGCTACCTTACCCTTTTGAAACTTAAATTGCCCTTGAGTATGTATGTGCCTTATTGCTCCATCTTTTCTTATAATTCGATGGTGAAAAGAGAAACTTCGTAATTTTTCCATTGCCTGTTGAGTGGCCTCCTTCACCTCCTCCAGGTCCTCCGGATGAACAAATGCTAGCCAGGACTCGTAGGTTTGAAGGTTTTCGGAAATAGATACCCCGTGTATTTTACAGGTTTCTTCAGACCAGGTACATAAGCCCGTGCTCAGGTTCAATTGCCAGTTACCAACATGCGCTATTGCCTGCGCCTCCTTTAGCAGAGCTTCGCTAAGAGCCAATTTTTCTTCAGCTTCTTTTCTTTGCTTTTCTCTTTCGAAGCCATCAAGTGCAAACGAAATATTTCCGAGTACTTCTTCAAGCAATTTAATCTCTTCAAAATCGAAAAAATTAGTCTCGCCAGAATACAGACTAAAGATTCCATAAAGGACATCATTCTTCTTCATCGGAAGCATTATGCAGGAACCAAAGCCTCGTGTAGACGCAAACGACCGCGAATTGGCCATCATTGGATCCCTCTCAATATCATTACAGACATAGTAAGAGCCTACTTTAACAACATATTCTTTCGGCCCGTTATTCTCGTATGATACATTAGTAAATCTTTCAACATCACCTTCCTTAGCTCCACATTCTTCTACCAGGTTTATCTTTTTTTGTTCTAAATCAACCTCTCCTACCCAGGCCATACCAAACTTTCCGGTTGTTACAGCAATACTGCATACTTCTCTAAACACAGTACGTTCATCACTTGCATGTATAATACTCTGGTTAACCTGGCTAATAAAAGCATACAAGCGATGGGCTTTGATTATTTTCTCTTCAGCTTTTTTTGTTGCCGTTACGTCCTGAATAAAGCCAGTAATCATTACCGCTTCCTTCTTCTCATTGCTTCTAACCCATAGCTCTGAGTGTATAAATTTTATCCTGGTCCGCGATTCGTTTACAATCTTGTAATCGAGCTGTATGGCAGCCGGCGACTTCATTATATTGCCAAAAGCATCCCTCACCCGCTCAAAATCTTTTTTATGGACGCGGTTTAACAGGTTTATTAAGGATGGCTCTGTTTCTGCAGGGGTGTAATCAAGAATCTCATAAAGCTGCTCAGACCATTGCTCGCTGTTGTTAAGCAAGTTTATCTTAAAACTTCCGATGTTGGCCAGCTGCTCGGTTTCTTTCAATAAAGCCTCATTTGCTATAATTTCTTCCAGAAATTTTTGATGCATGGCTTCCAGCTGTTTCTTCTCCATAGCCTGCAAAACAGCATTAGGAAGACGTTCGAGCCGGTCTTTAAGAATATAGTCATCCGCCCCATGCTTCATCACGTCAACAGCAAATTCTTCAGATATAGTTGCAGTAATAAGGATGAACGGAATATTCAGTTTTCTTTCCTTCAAAATTGAAAGAGCCCCGAAAGAGTCAAACGATGGCAAAGAATGGTCCGAAAGGACAATATCTGGCACCAGGCTATCCAATGCAGCCTCAAAGCCTTCACGTGTTTCTACCAGCCTGAGGTCGAACTCGAAGTTACCTTTACGTAATACACGTTCAATCAGGCCGGCATCAGAAGGCAGGTCTTCCAAGTGGAGTATGTTAATTACTTTGTTCATCCTTATTATTTAGGTTTACACAGGCGAATGATTTAGAAGCAGCCAGTAGAAGCCTAAATCAGAAACTGCCTTTAAGAAGCTATCAAACTCTACTGGTTTTACGATGTAGCTGTTTGCGCCCAAAGCATAACACTTTTCTACGTCGGGATGTTCTTTAGAAGATGTTAAAATTACTACCGGGATAGTACTGGTTAATTCCTCTGACTTAATTTTTTCAAGCACTTCAAGCCCGTTAACTTTGGGCATTTTAAGGTCAAGCAAAATTACTTTCGGCTTATTATTAACTGTATCTCTATGCTGAAACTCGCCTGTGCCAAACAAAAAATCAAGCGCAGCAGCTCCGTCCTTTAGGTGCAGTATGTTGTTTGCCATGTTGTGTTTGCGCAATGCCCTTATAGTTAGCTCGGCATCGTTTAGGTTATCTTCCACCAGAAGAATTTCTACCTCATTTTCTTTCTCCATGAATTATGTACTTTAATTATCAGGCAAACCAAAATAAAATGTAGCGCCTTTGTTTACCTCACCATTAGCCCACACCCTTCCCCCATGCTTTGTTATTATACGCTTTACCAGCGCAAGTCCCACACCTGTACCTTCAAACTCTTCATTCGAATGCAACCGTTGAAATACCCCAAATAACTTATTTACGTACAGGTTGTTAAAACCCGCGCCGTTATCCTTCACTTCATAAACAACTTCTCCGTCTTCTTTATATGATTTTATTTCCACCACCGGACTTTCAGCCCCTGAAGAATATTTAATCGCATTGGATAACAGGTTTACCATCACCTGGTTTATCAAAGAGCGGTCGGCCACCAACGGATTAAGCGGATGGATTATTATCCTGGCCCGGTGAGGCGTTGTTTTCTCAATGTCATCCTTTACCGATTTAACAAGCCCATTCATATCGACATAAGACTTCACTATATCTTTGCGGCCCAGCCTGGAAAAAGAAAGCAAATCGTCAATTAAAAGCCCCATTCGCTTGGCGTTATCCTGAATCACGGTAAGCAACCTCCGGCCTTCATCATCAAGTACAGTCCCAAAATCCTCTTCCAAAATTTTTGCATAACCATTTACGGCTCTGAGGGGAGCCCGTAAATCGTGCGACACCGAATAGGAAAATGATTCCAGCTCTTTATTTGCTTCTGCCAGCTGCATAGTGCGCTCTTCCACTTTTTGCTCCAATTTTTGGTTAAAGGACACTATTTCTTGATTCTGGCTCTGAATACGTTCCAGCATTTGGTTAAAGTCATCAGCGAGAAAGCCAATTTCGTCCTCACCAAATTTGGGAGCCCTTAGAGAATAATCCTGCTTGGATGATACTGCCTGTGCGGTTTCAGCAAGAGAAAGTATGGGGTCGGAGATACCCTTTTGCAGAATTCGCGAAAGAAAATAGGCTAATAAAATACATACTGCAACTACCAAAGCCGCGATCTCCCCATACAGCTTAAAACGGGCATACACTGCATCCATATTTGACCTTAAGTAAAGCGAACCCAATTTCTTGTCGGACTGCATTACCGGCAAAAATCCATGCAGGAAACCGTTCTCGAAGAAAAACCTCTTCTTTGCAGAAGCAGCTGGGAGACTTTTCAGCGGTAAGCGATCAGGATAGTGGGCAAACAAATTTCCCTCTTCATCGTAAAGCCCTGCAGCTACTACATGAGGCTCGGCATCCAGCGCAGCCAGAATTTGATTAGCATCATCCTGGCTATCAAAAGCCAGAGCAGCAGTGCTGTTATCTGCAATAATTTCACCAAGTGTAGAAAGCTGGTTAATCATGTTCTTTCGAAACGTGAAATACTCATAAGCAATAAAGGCTGCACACGTCAATAGCAATACAGCGCCGCTTACTAGCAAAATAACGGCCATTAACTTTCGTCGAATTGGTGTGTTTTTTAATATCATTAGTCGGTTTCTGGTTGTTATTCTGATAAACGAAGCAGCTTTGAACTGATAGTTAAGCCGGAAGCCTTTGCCATTTCCGAATTGATTAAAAGCCTGATTTTATTGCTCTTGGTTAAAAATTGAATCATGCCGCCATCTTGAATAAAACCTGAAGCATCACTCACGGTGAGGATACTTCGGCTCTTTAGCTGGGATAAAAGTTTTTTCAGGTCGGTTGTTTTGGGTTGGTTTACAAAAAGAATGTGGCAGCCTTCAGCGTCTTCTACTTTAGAATAATACTTTACTATAAGCGGATGGCCGTTTATTTTCTCATCACGAACGGTTTCACTCAAATAAGTACCGAAAGGATTTTTACCAAGCACGCCAATCACCAAAGGCGATTCTGCTTCATTAAAAGAATTAACAGGCCACTCTACAAACTGGGTAAAATTGTATAAAAAGACAGCCTTAATCTGGTACTCCTTAGAAGGGATGACCCTTGGTTGCACCATGCCAACAGTTAGTAAAATGAAGGACAGCCCGATCAAATATCTGGCTGGATATATCAAACTACACGATAACCGATGTTTTATTTTTCCTAATACCGCCATGTCGCCCTCCCATAAACCCTTCTGGGAATTTTGATCCCTTCAACCTCTATATCTCTGTGTTTTAAAAGTTTTTGGACAACGGCCGAGACTTCAAGTTTGTTTTTGTAAGGCCATGCCAACCGCACGAAGTTTACTATGAGCTCTTTAGATAGTTGTGCCCAGGCCAAAGAAGCCTGCCAAGCCGAAAACATGCTGACGAAAATCAGTCTTAGCCACACGCATTGATTAAGGGGAAAATTAGATATCTCCATAAGAACTTGCTTTACAAGCATGCAAACACCTCCCGACAGCCTTTACTATCTAATATTCACCCCATTATAAATCAGACTCTTTTTAGGATACTCTCTTACATGCTTAGTTAATTTACAACGATTTGTGAAAAAAGTTTTACCGCTCAGAAAGTATTTATTGCTCCAAACAAAACCAGTAACAACAATAACAATTTATTAACCTTCCAATATCGCTTAAGTCCTTAAAAGAAAACATAATACCTATATGTTTTGAGCGATAATGAACGTCATCCGATACTCGAAATAAACCAATTAATGTGACAAAAGATCACCTTTTCCTCAGGGAATTCGCTTTTAACTTAAGAAATAACGCAGAGCCGTATATAAGTGTCAGACATCTCTCCGAGGGAGTCCTGCGGAAGAAGATGTCATACACTTTTGCCTCTCCTATGGGTTCTTTCATTGAATTTCTCCTTACTATTTTTTTAAAAGCGAATTCCCTGACCTTTTCCTGGACAAAAGCCTGTATTAATTAGCTATGCTTCATAAAAGATAGCATTCTATATCATATTGTTCAAATTGCTAGCGGCTTCGTTTGTAGCTTGCAGGCTTCTTCCTTGCATAAGAATTAAATTATTTCTTTCAGCGACTTAAAAAGCAAAAAAAATTTTCTTTAGAGTATAAAAGGCAAATACAAGTGTCTATGATACAACCTACTCCAAGAATTAGACTATTATAAACCAATTTAAACTCTTAATTCTATGAGGAAAATTTTACTTCGTCAGCTAAAGCTGATTTCGAAAGAAAATCTGATCATCATTTTTTTGGGTATGCTTGTCCTAATGAGCCCCAAAACATCAGATGCTCAAACCTTTGTCCACCCGGGCATACCTTTTACCCAAACCGATCTCAATCAGTTGAAAGCCAACATTACCCAGGAACCCTGGCTTTCCGCTTACAACGCATTTAAAAATGATTCCAGGTCTAAGCTTACCTATGGGATGCAGGGGCCATTTGCTACGGTAACCCGGGCACCGAACTTAAACAATACCCAGTGGAAGAGCGACATGCAGGCTATCCATAACTTGGCCTTCATGTATGTTTTTACAGGGGATAGTGCTTATGCCCGTAAAGCCACCAATATGCTGGATGCCTGGGCGGTTACCAATACTGTTTGGGGTGGCAATGAATCTATGCTGGATATTGGCGACTATGCTCAGTATTGGGGCACAGGTGCAGAGATACTTCGCTATACCTTTCCCGGCTGGACCGCAGCCAATACACAGCATGTAGAAAATTATTTTTCTCAAGTCTTATTTCCGACTTCCTGGGTGCCTAATCCATTACGCGACCAGAACAAAGGTGCTATTCAGCTAAAAATAGCCCTTGCCGCATCGGTTTTTTGTAATGATGTCACCAAATTTAATCAGTCGATTGAAGTGTACAGGATGGATGCAGGAGGAGGTATGCGCAACTCCCTGCCCAATGGCGAAGTAGGTGATACCGGCCGCGACGACCATTGGCGTGTGCAAGCTGCAGCCCTGGCCTGGGGCGCAGAAGTTGCTTACAAGCAGAAGGTAGATATGTTTGCCGAGTTGGATAACCGGGTATTGGCTATCGGCGAGTTGTATCATAAGTACGCCTTTGATGGAGCTACCATGACCTATATTCCCTTTGGAGGTTATGCCAGTTACTGGACCAACTGGGGGATTGCCCCCGGAGCAAGGGTGGGCGATATGACCAATCTAATTTACAGCGCTTATAAGGTACGTAAGGGGATACTTACCCCTCAAACCGACCGGATGCGGGCTGCTTTGGGCGGTGCCGGTGGCGATTTCTTATACCTGAAATCATCCGATACTTCTACGGCAGTTACTTTGCCGCAGGTGTTTTACCCTGCCGATCATGTGCAACCGGTAAGCAACGGCCTCACCAATATGGATATCGGTAATACCGGACTGGCAGGCAGCGCTTCATACAGTAACGGAGTTTGGACAATTAAAGGTGCGGGAACTTCCACCAGTACTGCTTTTAATTTCAATTTCAAAAAAGTTAGTGGAGATGCCGGCCTGGTAGTAAAAGTTAACAGTGTGTCGCCAATTAGTGGAGGCTGCGGCGTCATGCTGCGCGAATCGCTGTCACCCGGTTCTGCTTTTTGGGATATTTACCTTGCCGCTACAGGCGGTGTAGGGAAGCATTGGCAACCCAAAGCACCCTGGTGGTTAAAAATTGAGCGTGTAGGAACCCGCATATTCACCTATCATTCGCAGGATGGTACTAATTGGACCAATATTGGTTGTGCCTATTCTGCAACAGGTTTCCCGACAAACCTGTATGCGGGATTTTATACCGTCTCTAACAACAGTTCAGCGTTGAACACCGCCACGTTCAGTAATGTGGCCTATAGTCAAACAGCACCCACCGGATCTCCGGAGATCAGCAGCGCTACCACAGCCGCAGCTATCTTAGGTTCGTCCTTCAGCTATAACATCACTGCAAGTGCCAGCCCATCTTCCTATAGTGCCACTGGCTTGCCGGCAGGATTAAGTATTAATACCTCTACCGGGCTTATTTCCGGTACACCCACAGCAATGGGACAATCAGTGGTTACTTTAGGGGCTACCAATGCAAGCGGAACTGGCACAGCCACTTTGATCATTAATGCAACCAATAATGTAGCTCCTGCTGCTCCATCAGGAGTAACTGCGGCCGTAAATAATGTTACCCGTATAAGTGTTTCATGGCCAGCGGTAACTAATGCCAGCAGCTACACGGTAAAGAGGTCCCTTTCATCAGGCGGCCCTTTTACTGCCATACAAACAGGCATCGTCGGAACATCCTTTATTGATGCCAGCCCACAGCCGGAGGTTAGCAATTACTATGTGGTAACTGCCTTAGCCGGAACACTGGAAAGCGGAAATTCCAATGTGGTTTCAGCATCTGTGCCACCAGCAGTGCCATCAACACCAGTAGTAGTTAATAACAGCAACTCCATTGGTTTGAGCTGGAATGCAGCTTCCGGTGCTTTAACTTATAAGGTAAAGAGAGGTACTGTAAGCGGAGGGCCGTATACGCTTATAGCTACGGTTTCAACCACCAGCTATACAGATACCAACGTTACCAGCGGAAGCCCTTATTACTATGTAGTATCTTCTATGGGCAATACCCAGGAAAGTGCTAATTCAGCCGAAGCATTCGGGGTACCGGGTGCAAGCACCCGTACCTGGAGCCCAACACCGGTTGCCACCAATCTGAACCTGGCAGCAAACTGGGTTGAAAATTCACTTCCGGTAAACCCGGCCATTTTAACATTCAGCGCAGCAAGCGATACCGTTTTAACCAATGATATCACTGGCATGGTAGCTTCAAAGATTCTTTTCGATGCTAATGCAAATTCATACTCTATTAGTGGCAACAGCATTACGTTGAAGAATGACCTTGTCAACAACTCTCCAATCAAACAGACCATAAGTACACCCTTGGTTTTAAACAGCCAGCTGAATGTGAATACCAATACTGAGGATATTTACCTCTCAGGCCTCATCAGCGGTACAGGAAGCCTTTTAAAAACAGGAGGACGCCTGCTCTTTATTTCAGGAGCGAATACCTATTCTGGTGGGACTACTATTAATGGGAACAGCGGTGGCTGGCCTCCAAAAAATGGGATTGGAATAGCCGGTATCGGAACAGGAACCCAGAGTGCGCCAACAGCTGGCCCATTGGGAACGGGAAAAATTATATTGAACGGAGGTTCATTATACTCTGAATGGGGCGATGCTACCATTTACAACGATATTGAGGTTACTGCTGGCAAGAGAAGCTATATGTATGAAACCAGCTATGCCTTAAACCTTAGGGGAAAGCTGCTTGGAACTGGTACCCTTGAACACGATGGTAATACCTATGCGGGATTGCATCTCTACGGAGATAACAGCGGATTTACAGGAACATTTATATCGAAACTGCGCAGCGGCAACCAGCGTGTGCGTTTTGAAGTGCCGCAATCGGGAAGTGCCAATGCTCATTGGTTATTGGATGCGAATGGCGTTGATTGTCACAGCATTCAGTTTTCGTCAGGTACACTGCATTTTGGCGGACTTTCAGGAAGGGGATATCTCCGCAATAATGCCGGAGGCTCTCCGATAATCAGCATTGGTGCATTAAATACCAATACAAATTTCAGCGGAACTTTTGCCAATTTCTTAAATGTAGAGAAAGTAGGTACAGGAAATTTAATTTTCAGCGGAAACCATACATATGGCGGTACAACAACAGTAAAAAAAGGGAAATTCCTGTTAAACAATAATCCAACCAGTGGCGCCTTTGCTAGCTCGGTTGTTGTTCAGGAGGGAAGCTTTGGTGGAACGGGTAAGAGTACCGGTTCAGCTACCATCGGCACAGGAAGTGGCCCCGGCGCTGTGCTTGAGCCTGGAAATCTGGGCATTGGTGCTTTGAAAATAGGAGCTCTTACCTTAAAGGCAGATGCAACCTATCAGGCGGAACTTAATCTTGGAGATACTACCGCAGATAAAATCATTGTAACAGGTGTAACACTTGATAGCAGTCCCAACTTAACCCTAACCGGCGTTGCAGGGACCTTGCCTTTCGGAACTTACTATACCCTTATTGACAATACCGGAACAGCAACAATAACAGGTACTTTTAATGGTTTGCCTGAATGGGCTACCATTACTGTAGGCGGTTATAATTTCATCATTACCTATGTAGGTGGCGACGGAAACGATGTTGTTTTAATGGATGCACGTGCCATAGGCCAAACCTATTATAAATTTAATGAGGCTAGCGGAACACAGGCAACGGATACCTGGGGAACCAATCATGCTACTTTGCAGGCTACAGCAACGCGTGATACTGGCCGTTCAGGTACTGCGCTTAAGCTGGACGGAACTTCTACCTCTTATGCTACTTTGCCAACTGGTATTGTAAGTACGTTAAATGACTTTACCATATCAACTTGGGTAAGAATGGATGTTAAATCCAACTGGATGCGTGTATTTGACTTTGGTACCGGAACCAGCAAGTATATGTTTTTATCGATCCAGGCTGGAAGTGCTAATATGATGCGTTATGCCATTAAGAATGGGGGATCGGAACAGCAGGTAAGCTTTAATTATACCCTGCCACTTAATACCTGGACGCATTTTGCAATCACTCAATCGGGAAGTACATGCAGTATGTATATCAACGGAGCTTTAGTGGCTACAAACACTGGCGTTACCATTAAGCCTTCTACGATAGGCAGTACTAACTTGAACTATCTGGGCAAATCACAGTTTAACGACCCGATGTTTAGAGGCTCTATTGATGAGTTTAAAATATTCGGCAGGGCCTTAACAGCATCTGAAATTGCTGCAAGTTATTCAAGTCAAACAATCACTTTGGCTGCCACTGCTGAAAAAGCAACAGGTGATGCAGATTTTGAGCCAGCTACCGCTTCTTCAGGGCTTCCGGTAAGCTACACGAGCTCGAATGCATCAGTTGCAAGCATCGTAAATGGTAAGGTTCACATTGTTGCTGCCGGAACTGCAACCATCACTGCTTCACAGGCAGGAAATGATATATACTGGCCAGCCCAATCGCAAACGCAGGTTTTAACGGTTAAACAAGCACAGACCATTAATTTTGCCGCAATTGGAACCAAACTGCTTGGAGATGCAGATTTTGATCCTGCAGCAACTGCCTCTTCCGAACTTGCGGTGACCTACACCAGTTCAGATGAATCAGTTGCAAGCATCGTGAATGGCAAAGTGCATATTCTTGCTACCGGAACGGCGACCATTACTGCTTCGCAGGCTGGAGATAGCGCTTACGGTGCAGCCCAACCTCAAACACAAGTTTTAACGGTTGTCATCACAAACAATACCCAACCGACAGCAGTAATGGGCTCACCATTTACCTATACCATTACCAATAATGCCACACTAAACAGTTTTACAGCCACTGGCCTGCCTGCTGGTTTAAGTGTAAATACTAGTACCGGTGTAATATCTGGCACTCCTACCGAATATGGCACTTTTTCTGTGGCTTTAACCGCTGGCAACGGCAGTATTAGCGGTGCGCAAACTATAACGTTAACAGTATATACTATTGTAAACAATGTGATAGTTGCAGCGGGCGATGCTAAAAATATCCTTGAATGGGATGCTATCCAGAATTTTAGTTACACTATCAAACGTTCAACTACTTCTGGCGGGCCTTATACAAACATTGGAACCGGTACGGATACCAGATTTACCGATACCAATGTTAGCAATGGAAGTACGTACTACTATGTAGTTTCTGCTACTAACACTCTGGGGGAAAACCCTAATAGTAGCCAGGTGATAGCAACGCCGAATACAGGGCAAATCACTTATTTGAAATTTGATGAGGCAAGCGGAACGCGTGGTATTGATAGCTGGGGTGCAACTCACGCTACTTTGCAGGCAACAGCAACTCGCGATGCCGGACTTTCAGGCACCGCGCTTAAACTGGACGGAACTGCTTCCTCTTATGCTAGCTTGCCAGCCGGTATTGTAAGTACGCTAAATGACTTTACTATATCTACCTGGGTAAGAATGGATGTTAAATCTAACTGGATGCGGGTATTCGACTTTGGTACGGGAACCAGCAAGTATATGTTTTTATCAATCCAGGCGGGAACTGCTAATGTGATACGTTATGCCATTAAGAATGGAGGCTCAGAGCAACAGGTGAGCTTTACTTATACCCTTCCACTGAATACCTGGACACATTTTGCTATTACACAATCCGGAAATACCTGTACTTTATACATCAATGGAACTGCCGTTGCCTCTAATACCGGCGTTACGATTAAGCCGTCAACCATTGGCAGCACTACGCAGAATTATCTGGGTAAATCACAATTTAACGACCCAATGTTTAGAGGCTCTATTGACGGGTTTAAAATCTATAGCAGGGCATTGAGTGCAGCAGAAATACAAAACTTCACAACTAATCAGATTGCTCAAAAGAGTCTTGAAGATGTAGTGGCTGTTCAGTGGCTCTCTGAAAAGGATGCAGTAAATCACACCATTATTTACCCGAACCCAGTGGTGAACAATAGATTTACTATTGCTACTAATGCTGATTTGATTGGAAAGGATGTGTTGTTGAAACTAATTGATTTGACAGGACGGGTTGTCTATTCAAAATCAATTAGAAATGTTACGGGTAATATCGATGTTACCTTAAGCCAGGCTTTGCCTGATGGTATTTATACCTTAATACTGAATAATCAATATTCAGGTAAGGTTATAATAAAATAATAACCTTGCAATACCTCAAATAAAAAGGGACTCAAAAGCATCCGGCTTTGAGTCCCTTTTTTATTTTCAAGCGCTAAAACACCTGCTATAGCAACAAAAAAAGTTCTTTTATTTTCTCTTTAAAAGCTTTTTGACATTATGTTGTTAGGCGAAGTGCAAGAAGTGTGGGCAAAAAAAAACCCTTGATTTCAAGGGTTTTTAAGTGTTCCCGAAGGGATTCGAACCCCCATCGGATGAACCGGAATCATCAATTCTATCCATTGAACTACGGGAACGCTAGGCGCAAAGATAGAATAATGATGGATTATTTGAAATCCCTATTCAATATTCCCGATTATAATTTTGGATATAAGAGCCAACAATCTATTCAACAAATCAATTGAATTGTTTAAAATAAGTTTTACCTTTGTGTTATGGAAAAACGAGAATTCAAAGACAAGGTATTCTCTGAACTTGCAAAAATCTCCCAGGCTTTAGGAAACCCTAGAAGGTTAGAAATCGTCGACCTATTAGCACAAGGAGAAAAAACAGTCGAAGTAATTGCTGCTCACACTGGTATGTCCACTGCCAATGCATCTCAGCATTTACAGGTACTAAAGGCCGGAAACATAGTAACAGTACAACGCAAAGGCAATTTCATTAGCTATAAGCTTACCAATAATGAAGTAGCTAACATTTATACCTCGTTGCGAAATTTTGGCACATCCAGAATAGCGGAAATTGACAAAGTGGTTAAAGAATTTCGGGCGAATAAAGACAGCCTTCAGTCAGTTACAATAGCCGAATTATTAAAAAAAACAAATTTGGAAGATGTGATTTTCCTGGACGTCAGGCCAACAGACGAATATGAATCGGGGCACATTTCAGGCTCTATATCAGTCCCTTTCAATGAGTTGAAAGGCCGCTTGGCTGAACTGCCTTCTGATAAGCAAATAATAGCTTATTGTCGGGGGCCCTTTTGCGTTTTTGCTGATGAAGCTGTTCATGTTTTGCGCCAGCATAATTTCTCGGCTAACCGATTAGAAGAAGGCTTTCCTGACTGGAAATTAAAGGGTTTACCTGTAAGCATAATGAATAATAGCGATGGAAACAAGAAAGTATAGTATCGATACAACTATATTAAGAGATTGGCTCGATAACCATTCAGATGTATTAGTATTAGATGTAAGGCCTGCAGATCAACGGAAGGAGTGGCAAATTCCGGGCAGTATCCATATAGATGCATATCAGCGGTTAAAAGAAAATGATTTAAGTGTACTTGACGAAATTCGGGTTCCCGAAAATACCAAGGTTGTAACCGTATGTGCTGCCGGAAGAACCAGTCAAATCGCTTCAGATGCATTAAGGGCAAAAGGGATAGAAGCTTATTCACTAGAAGGAGGAATGAAAGCATGGACGTCTGCTTGGAATACGGCTCTAATTCCGGATGTAAAAGCAACAATTATTCAGGTTAGAAGAACCGGAAAAGGATGCCTTTCTTATATCATTGGATCTGAAAATGAAGCTGTAGTGATCGATGCTTCTTTGGACATTGAAGTTTATCAAACATTAGCTACCCAACGTAGCTGGAAAATTAGGTATGTTTTAGATACCCATATTCATGCCGATCATCTTTCCAGAAGTTTCCGCCTGGCAGAAATTACTGGTGCAGAATTATTCATGCCACAACAAAATAAGCTTCAATATCCATTTAATCCGATAAACTCATCCACGCAGCTGAAATTCGGGGCTTCAATTTTAAAAGCGATACCAACACCGGGACATACACTCGAAAGTTTCACTTACCAGCTTAACGAGAATTATCTTCTTACAGGTGACACCCTGTTTACAGACGGAGTTGGAAGGCCTGATTTAAAAGCGAACGAAGAAGAGGCCAAATACCGGGCAGGTCTGCTGTATGATTCTTTAATGACGCTCATTCAGTTTCCTGAAGCAACCCTAATTCTTCCCGGACATACCGGCAAGCCTGTACCATTTGACGGAAACCCAATTGCCGACACAATCCTGAAAGTGAAAGAGATCGTAACTGCTTTAGGTTTATCAAAGGAAGATTTTATAACAAATATTCTAAGCAAGATCCCACCAAACCCTCTTAATTATTTAAAAGTAGTTGAAATGAATTTGGTTGGCGACATTGACAGCATCAATCCGGAAGAAGTTGAAGCCGGAGCAAACCGGTGTGGAATCTCATAATTAACAATACGAACGCGTCTTTAATATCACTTAATGGAACAGATTCATCTTGGGCTAAAAGAAAATTGGAGACAGTTTACTTTGCTTGTGATCGTTAATGCCTTTGTTGGGGGAGTGGTTGGGCTAGAACGTTCTATACTTCCTCAAATTGCAGAACATGAATTTCACATCGCGGCAAAAACTGCCATTCTCTCATTTATTGTAGTCTTTGGGATTACCAAAGCTTTAACGAACTATTTTACCGGGGCAATAGCAAATAAATTAGGCCAGAAAAAATTATTGGTTGTCGGGTGGATAATTGGCATTCCGGTTCCACTGTTGTTAATGTATGCCCCAAATTGGAACTGGATTATAGCCGCAAACATATTGTTGGGAATCAATCAGGGCTTAACATGGTCTACCACTGTAATGATGAAAATTGATTTGGCCGGCGAGAAAAATCGGGGTTTTGCCATGGGCTTGAATGAATTTGCCGGATACATTGCCGTTGCCCTTATTGGATTTTTAACAGGCTGGATTGCTACAGAATATGGCTTACGTCCCTATCCCTTTTATTTAGGTATTGGACTGGTATTTATGGGTTTGGTTATAAGCTGGTTGTTTGTGAAGGATACCCATCATCATAGTGCTAAAGAAGGTGAAAGTAGTTCGGTAGCGAGGCTGAAAAATATCTTTAAGGATACTTCCTGGAAGCACAAAAACTTGGGGCCCGTTACACAGGCTGGCTTGGTAAATAATTTAAATGACGGCATGGCATGGGGCCTGTTTCCGATACTTTTAGCAACAAAGGGCTTTGCTTTGGATGAAATAGGAATAATTATAGCTGTTTATCCCGCGGTTTGGGGTATTGGACAGTTATTTACAGGAAAGATGGCAGATCATTTTTCTAAAAAGCTGATGCTCTTTTGGGGAATGCTTTTACAAGGGATAGCACTAATTCTGTTTATCTGGGCTAGTTCCCTCATCAATTATATCCTATTAGCTGCGATTTTGGGTTTAGGTACAGCAATGGTTTATCCTACTTTTCTGGCAACAATTGCTGAAAATACGCACCCACTTGATAGGGCTAAAAGTATAGGAACATTTCGCTTATGGAGAGATCTGGGGTATGCAATTGGCGCTATTTTAACAGGCATTATTGCTGATCTGTATAACGTTAATACCGCCATTATTTTCATTGGAGGCTTAACCATACTTTCAGCATTGATTATTGTTTTTAGAATGTCTGAAAGAAAGACATCTCTTAAACTTGCAATTAGTTAACTGACATAGGGCTGAACCTACATAACCAATAAACATACTATTGCAAAACAAGGCTGCCTCAAAGCCGAAACTGTTTGAATTCCGTTTTGAAGGAGCCTCTTAATAAGCATCTCAAATTGAACGCTTATTTTTTAGCATATGCATCCACGGTGATAATCTTGCCATCCGCATCATACTTTAGTTCAGTTACTTTGACATTCCTAAGATGAGTTTTACCATTGGATAGCTGTGTATCATGATAGAATAAGTACCATTTGCCCTCAAATTCTATTATGGAATGGTGGTTAGTCCAACCAACAACCGGCTCTAAAACCACCCCCTGATAAGTAAAAGGGCCATAAGGGCTCGTTCCTGTAGCGTAGCAAATTTTATGCGTATCTCCTGTTGAGTAAGAGAAATAATACTTTCCATTGTACTTATGCAGCCATGATGCTTCGAAAAAACGTTTGTCATGATCCCCGCCTTTTATAACCTGGCCAGCTTCATCTAAAATCAGCACATCCTTGGGTTGTTCGGCAAATTCAAGCATGTTGCTGGTAAGCCTTGCAACTTTTGGTGCTAAAGCAGGCTCATTGTCCTTATTGAGGTCGGTTTTAGAGCTATTGGTATGCTTTCCATTTTGCCATTGTTGTAGCTGTCCGCCCCAAATACCTCCAAAATACATATAAGAGCTGCCATCTGTATCTGTAAACACCGCCGGATCTATACTATAACTGCCCTTTATAGGCTCGGGCTGTGCGGTAAACGGCCCCTGCGGCTTATCACTAACCGCCACGCCAATGCGAAATACATCTTGTTTATCTTTTAATGGAAAGTATAAATAGTATTTACCGTTCTTATAAGCGGCATCTGGGGCCCAAAGCTGCCTACCCGCCCAGGGAATTGATTTCACATTCAGGGCAACACCATGGTCGGTAACCTTTCCTCCTATTTTATCCATTGAAAAAATATGATAATCCTTCATGTTGAAATGATCTCCGTTGTCATTCTCGGCAATATTAGCCTCAATATCATGCGAAGGGTAAATAAAAATCTTCCCGTTAAAAACATGTGCCGAAGGGTCTGCAGTATACATATCCTTAACCAATGGCTGAGAAATTGAGCTTGCAAACGGGCTGCCGGACTCTGCAGGTTTTGAAGAACTCGACTGAGATGAAGCGTCGGACAACTGCTGCCCCGAGCATGCGGCAAGAGCTAATAAAAAGGCAATGGCTAGACTGCTTAAGTTTTTTTCCATACTTACGAAATACTTATTTATAAGTGATTAGGGTTGACGTTTACTTCCAATGCGGCCAGGATCTTCCCTCGGCTAATCACAGCATTAACGTCTTTTCAAAATTATGCCCTAAGAAATCGATGGAATGGCTGAAATGTCTAAAATGATGCGAATGATGTTCTATTACGGGAAGTTTTCAACTGATGCCCTTGTGGAATCTGCCCTTCCCATTTCTGGCTTAATTATCAAAGAAGCAGAAATGCCGCTTTTGAATAAGCCAGGCTCCACTATAGGAATCCAACATCCCGCCGTAAGGGAACATATGTTCTAAGTTGTGCAACAAATGTTAGATTTCCAGCAAAAGCCGCAGGCCCTTCTTCTTTCCAAAAATAATTATCTTTAAATTTATGCCAACGTTAGCACGCTTTCAAACTCGCTTTCCACCAGTTTTAAACACACAAAAACCATAATAGAATGAAAGTTCCATTTCTTGCGGCACTCTGTATTTTTATTTTTTCACTGGCCAAGGCCCAAGCTCCAAAATACCCTTTTCAGAATTACAACTTGAGCTTTGAACAGCGGGTAGACGATCTGGTAAACCGTTTAACACTTGAAGAAAAGGTTTCGCAGATGCTGAATTCCTCCCCCGCTATTCCGCGACTTGAAATTCCAGCTTATGATTGGTGGAATGAAACCTTGCACGGCGTTGCCAGAACTCCTTTCAAAGTAACTGTATACCCGCAGGCTATTGCAATGGCTGCCACATTCGACCCGAATTCGCTTTTTAAAATAGCCGACTTTTCTGCCCTGGAAGGGCGAGCTATTTATAACAAAGCTGTTGCAAGCAGCCGCACCAATGAACGTTATTTGGGACTCACTTACTGGACCCCCAACATCAATATCTTTCGCGATCCACGCTGGGGCCGCGGACAGGAAACTTATGGGGAAGATCCTTTCCTTACCGCAACACTTGGCGATGCTTTTGTAAAAGGCTTACAGGGAGACGACCCTAAATACCTGAAAGCTGCTGCATGTGCCAAACACTATGCCGTGCACAGTGGGCCAGAGCCTTTAAGACATGTGTTTAATGTAGATGTAAGCGCTTATGATTTATGGGACACCTATCTACCGGCCTTTCAAAAACTGGTTGTTGATTCGAAAGTTGCTGGAGTAATGTGCGCCTATAACGCTTTTAGAACTCAGCCCTGCTGCGCCAGCGATGTGTTGATGACAGATATTCTTCGTAATCAATGGAAGTTTACAGGCTATGTTACATCAGACTGCTGGGCTATTGACGACTTCTTTAAAAACCATAAAACGCATCCCGATGCAGCCTCTGCAGCTGCTGATGCAGTTTTTCATGGAACCGACATAGATTGCGGAACGGATGCTTACAAAGCTCTGGTGCAAGCGGTAAAAAGTGGCAAGATCACCGAAAAACAAATCGATGTTTCGGTAAAACGCTTGTTCATGATCCGTTTCCGGCTCGGAATGTTTGATCCTGTATCGATGGTAAAATATGCCCAAACACCTGCTTCGGCCCTTGAAAGTGCTCCCCACAAAGAGCACGCACTTAAGATGGCCCGCCAATCTATGGTATTGCTTAAAAACGAAAACAATACCCTCCCATTAAGAAAAAGCCTCAAAAAGATAGTTGTGCTTGGCCCTAATGCAGATAACTCTATTGCTATTCTAGGGAACTACAACGGCATTCCATCCAAACTAACCACCGTCCTTCAAGGAATTAGAGACAAAGTCGGGGCGCAAACGCAGGTGGTTTATGAGAAAGCCATAAACTTCACCAATGATACACTTTTGGTATATGCAAACTTGGGCAATCAATACTCTTTTGAAGGGAAGCAAGGCTTTAAAGCGGAGTATTTTGATAATAAAGATTTGAGCGGACAACCGAAACTAACTCGAAATGAAACTAAATTAGACCATTTCTGGCAGGAAGGCGAAGCCGTTGGCGCCAACATCAGGGCAAATAATTTCTCAGCAAGATATACTACAAATTTTAAAGCCAGCTCAAACACATCGCTAACTTTTGAGCTACAGGCAGACGATGGCTACCGCTTTATCGTGAATGGGAAACCTGTATTAAATGCCTGGAGCCGAAATCGCTGGGGTGCCCAAACTTATCGTTTAAATGCAAAGAAAGATTCTATTTATAACCTTGTAGTTGAATATTGGCAGGGTGAGGGAAAAGCTAATGTAAAACTAAGTGCCGGAAATTATCGCCGCAGCGACTTTACAGCTTTGATAAGCCGGATTAAAAATGCAGATGCCTTTGTGTTTGTTGGTGGAATATCGCCACAACTGGAAGGCGAAGAGATGAAGGTTGACTATCCGGGCTTTGAAGGCGGCGACCGAACTTCTATTCTATTGCCAGCGGTGCAGACCGAACTAATGAAATCATTAAAATCAACAGGCAAACCTCTTGTTTTTGTAATGATGACAGGCAGTGCTATAGCCATTCCCTGGGAGGCGGAAAATGTACCTGCTATTCTTAATGCCTGGTATGGTGGGCAGGCTGCTGGTACCGCTGTAGCTGATATTCTTTTCGGCGATTATAATCCTTCAGGACGCTTACCTGTAACATTTTATAAAAGCGACAGCGACCTTGCTTCCTTTACCGATTATAGTATGGAAAACCGCACCTATCGCTATTTTAAGGGCAAACCGCAATACGGCTTTGGTTATGGATTAAGTTACTCATCATTCCGTTACGATCAACTAAGCATTCCAGCAAGTGTTGCCAAGGGAAAAGCGGTAACTGTAAGTTTTAGAGTAACTAATACCGGAAAAATGCAGGGAGAAGAAGTGCCTCAACTTTACATTATTAACAAAGAGCAATCTGTAAAATCGCCGATAAAAGCACTTAAAGGTTTTAAACGCGTTCACCTTAAAGCTGCCGAAAGCAAACTGCTTAGATTCGTTCTATCACCCAAAGAGCTGTCGTACATTAACTCAGAAGGGCTAAGTAAACAATTTAAAAAGCTGGAAATAAGCGTTGGGGGAAGCCAGCCTGACGAGCCAAATAAAACCAGCGGTAATAATTTACGCAAAACTCTGACAATTTATTAGCCATCACAAACTAAAAGTTAACGAGGCCTTCTTCTAAATCGGGGAAGGCCTTTTCATTGAAGCTGATAAAACCCTGGGTTAAAACATGGAATTACTATTCTTAGCCACAATAGGGATCTCTTGCAGAACATCCCAATGCTCAACAATCTTCCCCTTGTCATCAAACCTAAAAATATCAATACCAGCGTAGTCCTTATCGCCAGGCCAATGCTGGAAACAATGTAGGACTACAAATTCGCCTTCGGCAATTACCTTTTTAAATTCAACTTTCTTACCAGGATATTCGGCAGCCAGTCTGTTAAAGTAATCAATAAAACCCTGCTTTCCATCCTCAACATGCGGATTATGCTGAATATAATCGTCGCCAACAAATTTTATAATAGCCTCTTCTGCTTTGCACTGATTAAACATCAAATCATAAAAGGCTACTGCGTTCTGTTTATTTTTCTCTACCATATAAGTAAAAACAGCAAGCTTTAAAATTGTTGAGGACGAAAACAGCTTGCATAAAAAAGGATGCCTCTGGCATTACCCGGCATCCTTTAAATAGTAGAATACTAAGCTTAATTCAAATTCAGCGTTTGCGGCCCAAATTCCTCGAAATTAATTAGCTCTTTTTTAATGCCTCTTGCTATTAAATCCTGGTAATGTTTTTCTATAAAAACCGCTGGCCCACATATATAATACTCTTTCTCAGAATTAAACAATGTGTCATCCAACTTGCTCAGATCAACTACTCCATTCAAAATTGAGTTATCGTCTTGTCCGGAAGTTGTATTATAAAAAACATGCTTTTTCAGGTTTTGATCCTTCGTTTCCCATGCTTCGATTAGGCTTTTAAACGCATGTACATCTTTATTTCGGCAACCGTGAATCCAGGTCTTAGGCCGTTTGCTTCCGTTATTAATCAAGCTTTCAAGCATACTGATCAGAGGGGTTTGGCCCACGCCTCCACTTATAAAAACAACTTCGCGGCCATCATTATCTGTTAAAGTGAAGCTTCCTGCCGGAGCTGTAACTTCAATCACATCACCTTCGCTAACAAAATCATGCAGGCGGTTACTGATCATTCCGTCGGGCGTAGTATTTAAAGCTTCGCGCTTTACAGAAATTCGATAGTACTGCCCATTAGGGGCACTTGAAATACTGTACTGCCTGGGTTGCATTAAGCTTAATTCCGGTAAAAATAAACGGACGCTTATATATTGCCCAGGCAGAAAACTTGCCACCTCTCCCCCATCAGCAGGAAATAAATAGAAAGATGTTATCTCGGCAGATTCAACCTCTTTACGCTTTACAATAAATGGTTTCCAACCGGTCCAACCTCCTTTTTTCTGAGCTTGCTGGCTATAAATTTTGCTTTCGTGGCCCGACATGATTGCGGCTAACTGATTATAAGCCACAGTCCATGCATCCAATATTTCTGGCGTAGCCCCTTCACCTAAAACTTCAGATATTGAAGCAATTAAGTGATTACCCACAATAGCATAATGTTCCGGGCGAATGTCCAGGCTGGTATGTTTTTGGCCCATTCTATCAACCGCAGGCATTAATACTGCAGGGTTATCAATATTTTCGGCATAGGCCAACACGGCCATAGCAAGGGCTGTTTGCTGCTTATTATTTTGCTGATTACCCATATTGAAGATATTCTTCAATTCGGGATTGTGCGTAAACATCCGTTTATAGAAATGGCTGGTTAATAGCACTCCATGCTCACGCAAAATAGGGATTGTTGCTTTAATCAATTGTTTCTGTTCTTCTGTCATGATATAAATTAAAATATATAAACACCTTTTTATCTTTTATTTGGGCAAATTTTTTATTTTTTCAGTGAGGTAATACCCAAGTTAAGATCTTCATTAAACTCGCCGATTGTTGTTGTGGTAAGCATTTGTTGAATTTGATTACGTATAGATTTAAACTCGTTATGTAAGGGACAGGGATTTGTTTCCGAACAGTATTCTAAACCAAGGCCACAACCAGTAAAAAGCCCATTACCATCAACCGCTTCTACTACTTCAGACAAGGGGCGCTGCAAATTAACAGAGTCTACAAAAAAACCTCCGTTAGGCCCTTTTACTGATTGAATAATTCCTCTGCGGCTCAGGTCTTGCAATATCTTAGCCAGGAAATGCTCGGGAGAGTCTATCCCTGTGGCAATTTCTTTGATGCCTACCCTACCGCCATTAGCAGTACGATGAGCCACAAAAAACACTGCCCGCATTGCATATTCGCATGTCCTAGAAAATACTCCCATATCCCGGGGCAAATATAGTGCTTGACAATTTCAAATAAAAGACAAAAACATCTTTTATTTGAAATTTATTAAACTGCTTCTAATAACAGGGCTACAGGCTCTTGTTTCTTCATGTTGAGTTGTGCCGCTTTGCGAATGGTCCGACTATGCAAGAGCGTATTTCGCATATGTATGGCCATCCCAACTATAACAATCAACATTCCCACCTGTCCATAAATACCAGGTAAAGAAGCACCTTTCAAGAGCATTTCACCTATCAGCGTAAAAAAGATCTCGAACACTTGAGTTGCTTCGATAGTGGAAAGGGCAACTGTATTGTGTTTAACCATTTGGCTTGCCTTGTAAAATGTAACTCCTCCAAAGAAGCCCGAAAATAAAGCCGAGTAGGCTGAGGCTTCGCATTGTGAAAAGCTTGGCAAGCCTGCATTTTTGTATGCGAATAAAACTAGCACAAACACCAAAGGCATGCTTCCTATACTCATTCCTAACACGCGCTGAGTGGCATTTAACTGAATATTTTTCGACTCGAGTGCTACCAGCAACTTGCGATTTCCTAAAGGCCAAACAATAGCACCTGCCAGCACAATGACAAGGCTTAGAGCTATTGATCCCATGGATCCTGCGGTATTTAATTTTTCGAGTTGAGTAATAAAGATACCCACTACCAGTATTATGGATAGCATTAATGGCTTTGCTGGAATTTTTCGCCTCTTCCTGTCGGGATAGATAAAGGGAGATAAGAGAATTCCGGCCAAAATATTTACCTGAAAGGCGGCGGCAACCATCCAACCGGGGGAGTAAAGTGAGGCAAGTGCAAGCGACATATATAGTATGCCGAACCCTGTTGTCCCCCACTTAATAAATAAAATCGGCTCCCGTCTTAAAACTGTAAATAACGGGCTAAGTTGTTTAGACAACACCAGGACTAGTGATAGAATGGGAACCAGAAAAACACACCTTAATGCAGCAGTCCAAGCCCAATAGCCTCCAGACCCAGAAAGTAAACTATTGATTATAAATGTAGAAGATAAAAAAACAGACGCAATTGCACCGAAGCCAATTGCGATCAACGCATTCCGTTGCTCGCTCATAACGGATACAAAAGTAACTTAGCCACCTCTTACATTCTGGTATATTTCGGGTGGTTTACAGCATTAATGCATTCTGCTTTGCTTAAATTTTAAAGGTGTTATATTGGTATATTTCTTGAAAAACCTCCCGAAAAAAGCAGGATCATTGAAGCCAAGGTTATAGCTTATTTCTTTAACAGAGAGTGCGGATGTTTGAAGCAATATTTTACTTTCGGTTAGCAAGCGTTCCTGTATTAACTGGTAAACCGTCAAACCTGTAGCCTGCCTGCAAACCTTATTTAGGTGTTTGATGTCGGTTGCGAGTTCCTTAGCATAAAAAGCGGCCTGGTGCTGCTCCTTAAAATTGCTCTCCAATACTTTTTTTAGCTGATGCAGCAATTGTTTTTGCTTTGCAGTTGCAAACTGCAGGGGGTGCTCGGCCAGGTGTGCCTTATTTGCCTGCAATAATAGAAGCGAAACATAATGCAGTAAAATATCAGCGTCAGGCCGGCCGGATTCCAGCTGTAGCTTTGCCTGTTCAATAACAAAGAAGAAGAGTGTTTCTAATTCGTTTGTGAGGCTGATATAAGGATAGGCGGTGTACGAATCCAACAAGCCGTATTCGTCCTCATTTTTATGAATATCCAGAAAACGCTTAAATAACTCTTCCCCAAAAAGAACCAGCCATCCATCACGCTCAAATTCGTCAATTAAATGCACTTGCCCGGGGTGAAGAAAAAACACTCTTCCGGGTACCAGTTGGTAGGGTTTAAAGTTTATGGAGTGGTAGCCCTCCCCCGAGGTGACTACCATGAGCTCGTAATGGTCATGCCTGTGTGGAATTACCGAAAGGCTATTCAAGCTTTTATGAAGGCGATAAATTCTGAAATATTCTCCTTCAAGCAGTTCCTGGATAGGTAAATCTTTATTTCTTTTTGGAGCACTGCCAGCCATAGATGATAAGCGCCTATTTTTTGATGAATTCCTTTTGATAAACCAGTGGACTCTTTCCGGTTACGTGTTTAAAACATTTATGAAAGCTGGCAAAATTATTAAAGCCGCTTTCAAAGCAAACCTGCTTAACATTCAGCTGATTGTCTATCAACAACATACAGGCTCTTCCAACCCTAATCTCATTTAAGAATTCTGAATAGGTTTTACGGGTTCGCGATTTGAAAAAACGGCAAAATGAATTAGGGCTTATACCCGCAACTGCAGCTACCTCTTCTAAGGTGATTTTACGGCTGAGGTTTGCCATTGAATAGTTGTAGATATCGTTGATCTTATCACTTTCTTTTTCTGCCAACGTGTATCTGAAGTTAACGGATGAAATGGCTTCCTGCTTCTCTGACTTTGATATTTCGGTAAGGGTTTGGATAAGAAGGGTTAGTCTCTCTGGCCCTTCGGCTTGCAGCATACTATCCAACAGCTCAACAATTTTCGGCTTATTGTAGCCACTGATTTTAAGGCCTTGCTGTGCCCTCTCCAATAAACCTTTTATTGATTTATTTTCCGGCAGGTTTAAAAAAGTATCGCCCCAAAAGTCCTCACAAAAATGGGTTACCAAAATATCTACGGGATCATGGCTTTCTCCACTAAAATAAACCTCATCGAAACGCCAGTAGTGGGGCAAATTAGCACCAAGAATTACCGTATCCCCAGCCTGAAAACGTTGTATGCTGTCGCCTATAAATTGCGTGCCTGCCCCCCGCTTAAAATGGATAATTTCTACTTCTTTATGATAGTGCCATTTGTTGTTTATATCCGGCTGTATATCCTGGCGGACGCTAAATGAATGGGCTGGGCCCGATGCCACTTTTAATAACTGGGGTTTCATTATCTAACTCATAGATGGAAACGATATTCCTTTGATCTTTCTGAAAAGCTCAACTGCGTAAATATCAGTCATGCCCGACACAAAATCAAGCACTGACATAATTTTTGAATAGGTATCTTCTTTATCGGTATGAAACTGTTTTGGAATAAGGTCCACAAGCTTTTTATGATACTTTGATTCGTTTTTAAGGTAAGCCGGGATAAACTCTTCGAGCAAGCCGCCAATAACCTTATAACCCGCAACTTCAATCTGAACCACTGATGAATAATTATAAATCTTTTTTACCGATACACTCTCGATTTTTTTCCAGGCTGCAAGCAATTCTGCTGGTATAACATCAGTAAGCGATTTGTTAAAGTCGCCTTTTAAAAGCGTTTCCTGATTATGAAAAAACACATCCGAACAGGCTTTAACCATTGCACCTATCGAGCGAGCTCTTAACAAACCAACTTTTGCATCGTCATCATCAAATTCCTTTAAGCGTCCTGGCAAACTCTCGCTGTAACAAAGTGGCAGCAACAAATCTTCAATCTCCTGATAACTTAAAATTTTGAGGCGGTGGGCATCCTCCAAATCAATAATATTGTAGCAAATATCATCTGCCGCTTCGACCAGGTAAACCAGTGGGTGCCGCTTATAGATTAGTGGTTCATCTTGTACCTTTGCCAGGCCAAGCTCTTCGGCAATTTTAATAAAAGAAGCCTCCTCCGACTGGAAAAAGCCATACTTCTTCGTATAGATATTTGTTTTGTTATGCCCTACAATAGCGGCACAGGGATATTTCGCAATGGCTGCCAGAGTAGAATATGTTAAAGCAAAACTGCCATTTCCTTTACCTGTGTAGGAATGCGTGAGGATACGCAGAGCATTTGCATTACCTTCGAAATTAATAAGGTCATGCCATTGTTTTTCAGTTACCTCAGCCTTGTAATTTTTCCCCTCTCCTTCCCTGAAGTAATAGGATATTGCAGATTCCCCCGAATGGCCAAATGCAGGATTGCCCATGTCATGGGCCAGGCAGGCAGCTGCAACAATGTTTCCAACTTCACTAACCAGCGGTAAGCGGTCGTCCACATCGGGTTCCTTTTCTTTAAGCTTGTTATAAAAAATCCTGCCTAACGATCTCCCAACACTGGCCACTTCCAAGCTATGGGTCAACCTGTTGTGCACAAATACACTTCCCGGCAAGGGAAACACCTGGGTTTTATTTTGCAGTCTTCTAAAGGGCGATGAAAAAATAAGGCGGTCGTAGTCAATTTGAAACTCAGAACGTGCTTCTTCCTGGCTTTGAACCTTTGACTCGCTGCCCCATCGTTTGGCTGAAAGTAATTTTTCCCATTGCATGCCGCAAAGTAAACCAATTAAATGCAATTAGGCGCTGTCCTAATCCGCTTAATAGAAAAAATGAAATAAGAGATTTTTGATTAATTCAAGGGAGAAAATATGGGAATAACTTAGAAGCAATACATGCTAATCCCCCCTGTCTCGTCGATACTATAGATTTTAAAGCGCCTGGCAAGCGTATTGCCTGTCCCGGGCGCCTTTTATGTTTCTTTATGAATTAACTGTTTCTATTTCTTTACTAAGTGCAGACACCCAGTTGGTAAATAATTGTGACTCGATGTCTACTGCTTTTTGGGCATGTCTCTCCCACTCTGGAGAAAAGTTTTTAAGCTGTGCAAGCATCTCTTCCAGATGCCCCTCTTCTTCAAGAATAATCGATTTTACATTTACCTTGCTCTTTATTTCATCCAGAGCCTGTTGATAAACTGGATAAAGTTCATCAGCCCTTACTTCAATAGCATAGGTAACCAATAAGTATGCTGCAAACTTTAACTCATAACCGCTAAGGCCAAGTTCTGCTTTTAAATATTTACAAACCTCAACATCAAGCTTATTTAAATAAAAACGACTATCAAATGGTGCTACTAAATGTTCATCAGCATAAGTTTCATAGCCTGTTTCAGCCAGTTTACCTATCTGTTTTTTAAGATAATAAGCATGGCGATGCTCTTCAGCTGCATGTTTTAGCACGATTAAAGTAACATCCGTTTTGTGCTCGCATGCCGATATTTTACGGGCACCGGTGTTCTCCATAATGGAAAGTGTATTTAGCCAGCGACAATGCGCATCTGTGTCTTTTACTATATCTTTTATCAGCTGTTGTAATTCCATTGTCGACAAATAAATCTGCGCAAATATAGGAATTTGATAAAGGGAAAGGTTTGCTGATGAATGTATGAATTGTCAAATTGATGATTGCATAGCTAATAGCTATGAGAGCTATCAGCATCATTCCCTGCTTAAATAGTCAAATAAGCGTTCCGCATCTTCATTTTTAAATAATTGGGTTCCTGAGTTCATGGTGGCCGCGCTTCCGCAAGCTACCCCCATTCTTACCATTTCAATAAAACTTCCGCCTTTGGCTAAAACGGAAACCATGCCAGCAACCATGCTATCGCCGGCTCCTACGGTGCTCAACTTTTTTACCGCTGGGGCAGGAACAAGCTTTGTAATATCCTTAGTTACCAGATATGCACCCTGCGGGCCCAGCGAAACCACTATTGCTTCTGTTTTGCCTTCGTGTATAAGCTTTTGCGCTGCTTCATCGGCAGAATCATTATCCAGTGTTTCAATCCCCACCAGGTTGCCCAATTCGCCGAGATTGGGTTTCAACAAGAAAACTCCCGCATCCACCATTTGCTTTAATGCCTCCCCCGACGTATCTGCAATTACTTTTGCACCTTTCGCTTTCGCAGCATTAACAATTTCCTTTAAAAACTCGGGCTTTATGCCTGGAGGTAAGCTGCCACTTACTACCACAAAATCTGGAAATGGGCGTAAGCTATTTAGAGCATCGAGTAAAGACTTTTGTTCTTCTGAAGATATTTCAGAACCCGGCATCCCAAAACGAAATTGTTGGTTAGTTCCGGTTTCTACTACTATAAAATTCTCCCTTGTTTCACCTGCAACCGCAATAGCTTTATTTTTTATGTTTTCCTTTTCCAAAAGGCTTTCTAGCATCTTGCCTGTTCTTCCTCCCGAAGGGAAAAACGCAGTTGATTCAAACCCCAGCCGTCTCAATCCTCTTGAAACATTAATCCCGCCGCCGCCTGGCTCAAAAACCGGCGGGGCACACCTCAGTTTCTTTTCGGGCACTAGCTTGTCGATACTCGAACTCTTGTCTACCGTTGGATTTAGTGTTATCGTTAAAATACTACTCATTCAATAAAGGCTTTAATTAGCTGATAGCTGACGGCTCATACCTGACAGCTATCAGCTATATTTTACTCTTAAACACATCCGCATTTTCGTTTGCTAACTTCTCGTCGCCCAAATAGCTCCAGCGCAGATCTTTTACATATTTTTTCAGAACGGCATTTAATTCATCCAGCGTTACCTTATTAACTCTGTCAGCAGCTTCATCAGCAATTCTCCAATCGCCCATAATCTCGGCATTACCAAGAGCTGCAGCAATGGCCCCACTGCTTTCTTCCTTCATGTAGTTGGTAGTTATAAAATTGCTCTTTCCGGAACGTAATTCATCTTCTGTAAAGCCATTATCTCTAAGCTTTCTTAATTCCTCAATCATAATCTCAACCGACGCTTTTGGCTCTGTTGTGCTTACGTACATTACTGCATAAGGCATTAAACGTGTAGTTGCATAGGCATAAGGGGCATATGATAAGTTTCTCTTGGTGCGAATTTCTCTAAAAAGCTTATTGCTTAAATTCGAAATAGCCAACCTGAATGGAAGATAATCCGGACTGTTCACTTTGGGCGCATTTAGGCTGGCAGTGATATAGTTGGTAGCCAACTGTCGCTTCTCCATCAAAAACTTACCTTCGCCAACAGGATTGTTCAACGTCACTTGCTTGTATGGTTTAACCGGCATTTTTGCAAACGATGCCATTATTTTGCTGGTAACTGCCTCTTTGCTGATGTTGCCCACGATAACAATAAATACACGGTTTTTATTTAGCAGCGTGTTATAATAGTAATTCTTTATATCTAAGGCAGTAAGCTTTGAAAGCGACGCTTCATCGCCATTAGGATCAGTAGCATAAGGGGTACCGGCGTAAGCGTTTTGCATAGTTAATTGCTCAATGCGTTCGTCAGGGTCAGACTCAGATTGCTTTACTCCAGAAATAACTTTCTCTTTTAGCAAGTCTAGTTCACGTTGGTCAAAAACCGGATTGTTGACTGCTTCGGTAAAAAGATTCCAGCCTTCGTTGAAAAACCTGGAAATGCAAGTCATGCTGATAAGCCCAAAATCATAAGTAGAAGAGCCTCCCATATCAATGCCGCAAGTTTCGGCCCTGGTACGAAAAGCATTGCCTGTGTATTTTTTTGTTCCAGCCTCTGTTGCTGCCGCCAAAGCCAGATTTTCTAAACCTGCTTTAGATGCCGGATAATTTGACACCCCTCCCCTGTAATACATATTAACATCTATTACATCTTTATTGGTTGGCTTTAAAATCACTTTTATTCCTGCAACACTAAACGAAGTGGCTACACTTTGAGCGCAAATATTTAGGGTGATGAATAATAAAAATATGCTGATATATGATCGTTTCATATGTTATGTTGGAAACTGAAAACTAAAGATTAACTAATCGAAAAACGCGGCATAATTAATATGGAGCCTTAAAATACAACTCGGGCTTCAATTGTTTTTTAGCCTCGGCGCTAATTAACATTCCGGCTGCGTGCGGTTTATTCTTAATATATTTCCTTACGTATTGTTTTAAATCGTCTCTATTAACCTTGCGCAAATTTTCAATGTAAGTATTTAAATAATCGATGGATGCAGCCGCCCACCAAAACGAGATAGTATGAGTAAAGTTTGAGGTAATTTCTTCATCCTTTACCTGGCTTATTTCCAACTGCCTTTTTGCTGTTTCTATCTGCTCGTCGGTAATGTAGCTATCGGTATCCCATAAAGCCATTTGCTTGTTAACTTCGGCAATACACTCTTTAATTTTGTTGGGATTAGGCACCACAAATACACTTATTGGGCCTGTATGTTTAAGCGTTAAATAACCAATGTTTACTTGCAATGCCAAACCGGCATCTACCAGCGCCTGACTAAATTTTGAGGAGTTCTGGTTGATGATGAACGAAAACACGTCGGCAGCATAGGTGGCAGGCAAGTCATTCCGGGTATCAGGGCCGTGCCAATTCATCATAACTAATGGAACTCTTGATAAGTCAGATTCTACAATAAAGTACTCTGATTTTTGCAGTGGCTTAAATTCCGGAACCGGCCACCTTTTTGCAGGATCAAAACCAGAAGGCTGCCAGTCGCCAAAAATCTGCTCTGCATTTCTAAATATCTCGTCATGCTTCACATCTCCGGCAATTGTAATTAAGGAATTGTTAGGCCAGTAATACTTATTCTTAATGGTATCCATTTTTGCGGGAGTTGCCGAGCGAATCACGTCGTGGTTACCAATAGTGTTTTTCCGGCTGTATAAATCGCCCCATAATTTGCGGTTCATCTCATCATTCAAAGCGAAATACGGGTTAGACTCGTTCCGTTGAAACTCCCCGTCTACCACAATGTTCTCCTTGGCCATTTCATCCTTATCGAACTTAGGATACCGAACAGCCGAATTCATAAACTTTAGCCCTTCGATAACATTAAACTTAGGCAACGTAAAATAGTAATTAACCAGCTCATAAGAAGTTGTGCCGTTGAACTGAATACCCAATTCGCTAACCCTGTCTAAAAAGTCTTCCTGGCTTGGATAATCTTTATTGGCTTTAAAAAACATGTGTTCGTACAGGTGGCTTAAGCCATTATATTCGGGGGGCTCAGTATAAGCGCCGTTTTTTACTGCAAGCTCTATAGTAGCAAGCGGCACACTATTATCCTCCAATACCAGAATATCCAGGCCATTGGGCAGTTTCTTCAAAAACATATTAGGAGGAAGCTTAGAGCTGTTTGGTGCTGAGGTTTGAGCTTGTACATTAAATGCAATGAAGCAAGCTATTAAGAAACACTGAAGTTTTTTTAACATAGAATATTGCTTTCGGTAAATATAGTATTAGAAATAATAACGCTCAACTATTCATTTATTGATTACGCCATTCTCAAATTGTTAATCAGTAATAGTGAAGCACATGTTTTAAACAGCATATAAAACTATAATTTGGCTTGGCTGTTTGGATTTGAAACTAAAAACAACTCTCATGCCTTCGAAATCTGTAATTGCCTGCTGCCACAGCCTCCTGGCCCAAAATTTAACCATTGCATTTGCCGAAAGCGCCAGTACAGGAAAGCTTGTATACGATTTCACATCTGTCCCGGATTGTGGCAAAGTGATACTTGGAAGTATTGTTTGTTACGACAGGAGCGTAAAAGAGAATCTTTTAGGAGTACCTGCCGAAGCAATTAGCGCTTTTACTGCCGAATCGCCTGAAGTTACCCAGCTTTTAGCCGATGGGGTAAAAAAGTTAATACCAGCCGATGTAATTGTAGCAGTTACCGGGCTTGCTTCTGACGCGGATTGTACGGATGAAGATAAAACGGTTGGAACCATGTTTATTCACGGCTACGTACATGATCGAGCTTGGAAAACCAAGCTTCAGTTTGATGGAAACCCTGATGAAATTATTTCCCAAACCGTCGATGCTATTGGAACAATTTTATTGGACGAACTGAGTAACCTGCAATAGTTTACGATATTATCCTGATACATACTATGCTTCACTTTTCTGATAAAACAGTTTTAATTACCGGCTCTACCGACGGGCTTGGAAAAGCGCTTGCCAAACGCCTTGCCCAAAAGGGTGCTATAGTTTTGCTTCATGGCAGGAATGAACAGAAAGGTCAGCACGTACTGGATGAAATTGTTTCTACAACTGGCAACAAAAATATAAGCTACTTCAATGCAGACCTGGCTTCATTACAATCCGTCCGCGAGCTGGCTTCGATGGTTTTGGAACACCACCCAAGCCTTAACATTTTGGTTAATAATGCGGGAATTAACTACAGCTCAGAAGAAAGGCTCTTAAGCGCAGAAGGTTATGAACTTTGCTTTGCTGTGAATTATCTCGCACCGTTCCTCCTTAGCCATCTCCTGCTCCCTTTGCTGCAACACAAATCCAATTCGCAAATAATTAATGTCGCATCAGGCTCACAGTTCGATATTGATTTTGAGAATGTGATGCTTGAGAATGATTATTCAGATAAGCGTGCCTATGCCCAAAGCAAACTGGCATTAATCATGCTCACCTTCACTATGGCCGGGCAGCTTAAAGATTCGTCTGTTAAAGTAAATGCACTTCACCCCGAAACCAGAATGGATACAAAAATGGTTCTGGATAAATACGGTGAAGCCCAATCGTCTGTGGAAGACGGTGTAGACAATATTTTAAGCCTTATGGAACAGGCTGAAATCCATCATCTCACCGGGGCATATTTGGATAAAAACGAACAAGCGCCAGCGAGAAGCCAGGCTTATGAAATCATTGCCAGGGATAAACTGTATAGGCTGAGTAAAACCCTGGTTAAATATTAACACCCTCCGCTTTAATTGCCTCTACGCCAAACCTGTTTAAAAAGTCTACCCCTTCGTCGGACGGCAAACCTTTATATTCCGCGTAAGAATTCTTGAAATACACTTTTTTGATTCCAGATGAATAAATTAATCTTGCACAAGGCAAGCAAGGCGATAGCGTCACATATAAGGTCGAACCTTCCAGGTCGGCGCCATTTTTGGTGGCATAAAGAATAGCATTTTCTTCGGCATGAAGTGCTAATGAGCAACTTCCCCTTGCATCTCTTGGACAGCCAGTGTCGGGCCATTCTTCATCACAGTTATGAGTATGTGCCGGAGGGCCGTTATAGCCAATAGATATAATTCGGGTATCCTTTGTTAAAACAGCACCAACCTGAGCCTTTACGCAATGAGACCGCAAAGCAAGGTCGGTTGCTAAATTCATGAAGATGCTTTCGAAACTTGGTTTATTAATCACTTTTTATAAAATCTGCCGCAAAGGTATTAAATCCTTTTTAAGCCCGCTTTGTGCCCGCTAACAGAATAATAATATATATATAAGTAGCAAGGTGCCATTAACAAGAAGAATACCCATTGAAAATCATACATCGCCTTGAAATGCCCGAAAGCAAGTGGCAGAATGGCTCCACCCGCAATTCCCATAATTAATAAAGCAGAGCCAAGTTCGGTAAACTTACCAAGGCCTCTAATAGCCATCGGAAATATTGCAGGCCACATTAGCGCATTTGCTAATCCTAATGCAGCCACAAATCCCACCGAAACATAGCCTTTGGTAAGCAAGGCCCCTAAGGTGAAAAGTACTCCCAGTATGGCAGAAATTTTCAAACTAGCTTCTTGTGAAATGTATTTTGGAATCGCAATAATTCCCGCTACATAACCTACAAGCATAGCTACAAGCGTTATGGAGGTAAAATATTTAGCTTCATCTAATGGAATACCAAAGCTCTTTCCATAGATACCAATTGCATCGCCAGCCATAACCTCTACTCCCACATATAAAAACAGGCAAATCACGCCTAACAAAAGATGCGGGAATTGAAACACACTACTTTTTCCGCTTTCGGATTTTCCCTCTGGCTGGGCGTTTGCCGCAGAGGCATCGATATCTGGCAAGGCTGAATTTTTAATCCAAATAGCCAATACAACCAAAACTGCTGCCATTACCAGGTATGGAACAACAACTCTTCCTGCAAGCTCGTTTAACAGTTCAGCTTTGGCTACAGCATCAGTAGTCGTAGCTATTTTGGTTTCAAGCCCGGTGGCATCCTTTAGCACAATTGCCCCAAGAATAATAGGGCTAAGGATTCCTGCAAATTTGTTACAGATCCCCATTATACTGATACGTTGGGCAGCACTTTCAATGGGACCGACAATACTTATGTATGGATTAGATGCTGTCTGTAAAAGAGACAAGCCTGCCCCCTGCACAAACAAACCAGTTAAAAATAAGCCGAAGCTTCGGCTATTTGCAGCAGGCACAAATATTACAGCACCAACGGCCATTACTAATAGCCCCAGGCCCATCCCGTTCTTAAGCCCTGTTTTCCTTAAAATACCTGATGAGGGTATTGCCAGAAAGAAATAGGCCATGTAAAAAGCAAAGGTCACGAAAAAAGCCTGGGCATCGCTTTTAAGGTTGCAGGCCAACTTTAGAAACGGTATAAGCGTACCGTTAAGCCAGGTAACAAATCCGAAAATAAAAAATAATGCACCGATGATTACTATTGGCTTGGAGCCTTGGCTAGTTGCTGCAGATTGAGGCATATTTAATTGGTTTTGGGGGCAATATAATTATAATGATGCAAAATTGACAACAAAAGCTCGGTACTCCGCCTTATATAAAAACGCATCATTAAAAGAAACCTTAACTAATATGTTTTAATATAATATGCGCTTTATTGTATTTTGCCTCAAAAATTGCATATTCGCACATTTGGAAACGAGCCATTATGCTTGAATCAATTATATCTGGTATTGGCCTTGGGATAGTGTTGTCATTTGCTACGGGCCCGGTATTTTTTGCATTGTTGAAAACCAGCATTGAAAAAGGCTTTCATGCAGGCATGTGGCTGGCCGCCGGAGTTGTTTTAAGTGATTTCATTTATGTAGCTCTGGCTGTATACGGTTCGTCATTTATCAAATTTGAAAATCAATACCGCCTGCCTATCGGGATTGCTGGCAGTGCTGTTTTAATCGGCATTGGCTGTTTCTATCTTTTTAAAAAGGTTAAAATCAACTACGACAACACAACTTCTACCCGGCGGAATACCGGATACTTTTTCAAAGGCTTTTTGATGTGTATACTTAACCCCTCACTGCTCTTATACTGGGTAAGTGTTACCAGCAGCCTTATTTCTGTTAAAGGTGATTTAAGCTCAAAGGAAATTATCCCGTTTTTCGGATTCATATTGATTACCCAATTTAGTATGGATACCCTGAAAGCTTACTATGCCAACAAATTCAGATATCGTATTAAAGAAAAAACCATCATCTTATTAAACCGGGTAGCCGGATGCCTGATACTGGTATTCGCGTTTAAACTGATTTGGGGACTGGTTGCATAGGGCAATTAAGAATTATTGAAGATAGAGTGATTGAATGATTGACTCTTTTCTCGCTTCATTCCCCTTATTGCTAAAAACAAAAATGAGTGAAGATCAGGACAACAATCATCCATTCTCCACTCATTCTATTATTAAAGTTCAGCCTGGAACATTTATTCAATCATTCCATCCTTCACTCATTTTATCATTCTTACACGTAAGCCCTTTGGTTTTTGCCCTCAACCCAGTTCATAAATGCACGGTTAACAACCCGGTTTCCACCAGGCGTTGGATAGTCGCCAGAGAAATACCAGTCGCCTAAATGCTCAGGGCAAGCTGCATGTAAATTATTCAGTTTCTGATAAATAACCTGAACCTCTGCTTTTATTCCTTTAGGAGAAATGATTTGTGCAATCTTAGCCGAAATTTCCTCGTCTGTAAACGGTTCGTATATAGCTTTGATATAATTCTCGATTTCATTTTTATCCATAGAAACAGAAGCCTTACACTTCTCATATGTTTCCCATATAATATGTTCGCGTCCGCTTTCCTTTAACAGAGTAACAGCTGCTTCGAAGGCAACAAACTCGCCCATTCTTGACATATCAATACCGTAACAATCAGGGTAGCGAATCTGTGGGGCCGAAGAAACAATTACAATTTTCTTAGGGCCCAGGCGGTCTAATATTTTAAGAATACTTTGTTTTAAGGTAGTACCACGAACAATCGAGTCATCAATTAATACCAGATTATCTTCGCCCGCTTTAACCAAGCCATAAGTAGTATCATATACATGCGAAACCATATCCTGGCGGTCTGCATCCTGTGTTATAAATGTACGAAGCTTAACATCCTTTAAAGCGATTTTCTCTACCCTTGGTGCTAGACAAAGCATTTCTTCCAGTTCCTGGTCGGATATTTTATCTGCCCTGTTTAACAAGGTATCCTTCTGGATCTGCTTAATATACTTATGTAAGCCTTCTACCATTCCGTAAAAAGCAACTTCTGCTGTGTTAGGAATGAATGAGAAAACAGTATTCTTTAAATCATGGCCTACAGCATCTAAAATCTGAGGGCAAAGTAAGCGACCTAAATGCTTGCGTTCACGGTAGATTGCAGCGTCACTTCCACGAGAGAAGTAAATACGTTCAAAGGAGCAAGATTTTTGAGGAAGCGGCTCACGGAATTGTTCTTCTGTGATAGTACCGTTCTTCTTGATGATCAAGGCATGTCCCGGTTTTATCTCTTTAACTTCGCTATAAGGAATATTGAATGCCGTTTGGATAGCCGGGCGCTCTGAGGTTACTACTGCAATTTCATCATCAATATAATAGTAGGCCGGGCGGATACCTGCCGGGTCACGCATTACAAATGCATCACCATGCCCAAAAATACCTTCTATAGTATACCCGCCATCCCAGGTTTTTGCCGAACGGCGAAGGATTTTAGCAACATCCAGATTTTCGGCAATCAGGCGGCTAATTTCGACATTAGAATGCCCCTCTTTTTTAAAATGGTCAAAAAGCTCCTGATTCTCATCATCCAAAAAGTGCCCTATTTTTTCCAGTACTGTTACTGTATCGGCTTTTTCCTTAGGATGCTGGCCTAGTTCATACAATTGCTCCAGTAATTCATTAACGTTAGTCATGTTGAAATTACCCGCAATTACTAAGTTTCGGCTCATCCAATTATTCTGGCGAAGAAATGGATGACAGTTTTCGATACTGTTTTTGCCGTGTGTGCCATAACGCAAATGCCCCATGAGCACTTCGCCGGTGAAACTGATATTCTCTTTCAGCCACTCTGCATCCTGTAATAATTCAGGGGGAACATCAGCAAACTTCTTCTGTACATATTCAAAAATTTCTGATACTGCTGCCGACCCCATCGCCCTGTGGCGGCTGATGTAACGGTTTCCCGGAGCAACATCAAATTTTATCGTAGCTATACCTGCACCATCCTGCCCACGGTTATGCTGTTTCTCCATCAGCAAATACAGTTTATTCAAACCATAAAGCGACGTTCCGTATTTCTGCTGATAAAAAGAGAGAGGTTTTAAGAGACGAATGAGGGCGATTCCGCACTCATGTTTAATCGATTCACTCATGACTGTTAATGAGTATGCAAAATTAAAGTTTTAAACGAAAAAAGCGTTATAACATCCAAAGGAAAATTCATCAAGCGAGGATTGAAGGGAATATTCCTAATAAAATGACACAAATTGTAAGAATGGCTATGACATAAGTAAGAAAACCGGTCCTGAATTCCGCACTAATATCCTTTTCTGGTTGTCGTAAATATGCATTTAATGGGATTTTAAAGTAATAAAATAATGATATTACTGTAGTAACCGCGCCCGTGATTAAAAGGCCTAACATCCAAACGGAATGTGTTAAGCTATATTTTTCAAATGCTGCCGAAAATATAAAAAGCTTCCCGATAAAGCCACCGGTTGGGGGCAATCCAGTTAGAGATACCAAAACCACCACAAAGCAAGCCATTTCCAGTTTAAAGAAACGCCCTAGGCCCTTATACTCCCTCACATCAGTTGTGCCCGCATGTTCTTCAATTCTGCCTGCAAGCATAAAAGCTGCCATATTCATAAGCACATAAACGGCGAAATAAAACAGCAGGGCCCTCACACTATTTTGGGAAAAGGCAATTATTGCCATCAAGGCGAAACCTGTATGCCCGATGGATGAATAAGCCAGCATCCTTTTTACGTTATTTTGCCATACTGCTGCGAAATTCCCAATTACCATAGTAGCAATCCCAATCATTGCAAGGGTAGCTTCAAAATCAAAAATCCCTTTGGCAGTAACAGCCTGGTATGAGTAGAAAGGCACCAGAAACCTTAACAAAATAGCGAAGCCCGCGATCTTTGGGGCTGTTGAAAGAAATGCAGTTACAGGGGTTGGCGCACCTTCGTACACATCCGGACTCCAGAAATGCAAAGGGGCAAATGACAGTTTAAACCCTATGCCAACCAATGTAAGTACAATAGCCAGGGCCGAAGCCGGCTCCGTCACAGTCGCCAGGTGTGAAATAAAGCTATTGTCAAGGATATTTATAGTTCCTGTAAAACCATACAATAGGGAAATCCCATAAAGCATCACCGCAGAACAAGCCGAACCAAACAAAGCATATTTCATGGATGCCTCAGTTTGTCTGCTTTCGCCAGATGCGTACCCCACCATTAAGTATGATGCAATTGAAACCATTTCTATCGAGATATAAATCATCAATAAACTGGTTGACATTACCATAAGATTTAACCCCAGGAGTACACCAGGAAGTAGCATATATAAATCACCAACTCCCTTGCTATGCTTCTGCAAAGCCGAGTTATTTTTAATGAAGATGGCAAAGAGCAAAACTGCAAAAGCAAGAATAAGCTTAAACGAAATACCTACTTTATCCAGCGCAATACTTCCGGCAAACAGGCTAAGTTCGTGTTCGGTTAAAAAAGTTTGGTTATAGCTTAAAAAGCCAGAGGTTAGAATACCTGCAATTGTAAGCCAGAATGATAAGGCCGACTGATTACGAGGGAAAAACAGGTCGGCAAGAATTACTACCAGGAATGTTATAATTAAAGTTATTTCGGGAAGCATAAAGGGCATCGCCGAAGTCACGCCGGACAATAATTGGGAAAGAAATGGCAAGTATTCGTTCATACTATTTTAGGTTCACCAAACGAATTAATTCCAAAACAGATGCATTCATCTTATCAAATGCCAGTGAAGGCATCACACCCAAAGCCAAAGCCATTATAGTTAGAGATGTAAGGGCAAGTACTTCCCGGCCGTTAACATCAGTCAGTTTTGCTTTCCAATCATCTCCCCCCCACAAGCGTGTTTGGCCAAAGAACATGCGTTGCAATGTCCACAGTAAGTAAGAAGCACCTAGAAGAATGCCCACAGAGGCGCAAACTGCCATCCATCGCGGTAGTAAACCATTAATACTTTCTGAGTTGAATGCTCCAATTAGGCTAAATGCCTCGGCAATAAACGCTGAGAACCCCGGTAAGCCCAGCGAAGCAAAAAAAGCTATCATTATAAAGGTGGTATACTTTGGCATGATCAGCGCCAGGCCTCTGAAATTTTGTATTTCGCGATTATGTACTCGCTCGTAAATTACACCAACCAGGAAAAAAAGCATGGAAGATAGAAAACCATGGCTAATCATTTGCAAAATAGCGCCACTAATACCTTCAGAGGTCATCGAGGCTATTCCCAACAGAACAAAGCCCATATGCGATACCGACGAGTAGGCAATCAATCTCTTTAAATCTTTTTGTGCAAGGGCGTTTAATGCACCATAAATAATAGAAACTACTCCTATTAAGCCCAGCCACCATGCGCTTTGGATTGTGGCATCCGGAAAAATACTTACGCAAATTCTTAAAATCCCATATCCTCCAACTTTCAGCAAAATTCCCGCAAGGATGATGGAGACCGGAGTAGGCGCCTCAACGTGTGCATCTGGCAACCAGGTATGTAATGGCACAATAGGTACTTTAATCGCAAAAGCCACGAACAGAACAATAAAGGCCAGTAAGCGAGCCGAAATACCAAATATTTGCTGATTAGCAAGCACAGAGAAAATTGAACCCTCTACATAATTGGCAGGGTTCATCATATGCAACATATTAAAGGTATGGTTTCCTGTTTCGGGATCTACTACTGAAAAATATAATCCTATTATTGCAAGTAGCATAAATACGGATCCGAAAAGCGTATAAAGGAAGAATTTTATAGCAGCATATTCTCTCCTTGCACCTCCCCACATACCAATAAGGAAATATAACGGAAGAAGCATCAGCTCATAAAATATATAAAAGAGAAAAAAGTCTAAAGCCGAGAACACCCCCATTACAGCCGTATCCAGCAATAAAAACAAGGCAAAGAAACCTTTCAAATTGGTTTTAATTTCCCAGGAAGCCAAAAGTGCTACCAACATTACCAAGGCGGTAAGAAACAAGAAAGGCATCGACAGTCCATCGATTCCTAAAAAGTAATCGATTTGCAGGTGCCCTAAAGAGCCAAGATTTAAGTGTATCCAGGGTAAACGCTCCACCAATTGATACTTGCTTTGCTCTGCTATACCTGAATAAACCGCGCCATCAAACTTAAAGTAGATATAGGTACTTATTACCAACTGCACTACAATTGCTCCAAGTGCCACATATTTATAACGCTGTTGCCATGCCGAAGGAAGCAGGAGGATTAGTATACCCGCTACTAATGGAAGAAATATCAACAGTGAAAGCAAACTCATATCGCCAGGCTAAAATATTTTATGATGAAGAAAGTCAATACAACAAGCAACATTGTGACTAAATAATGCTGCAAACGCCCGGTTTGGAAATGGCGGGCAAAATTACCAATAGATTTAGATACAGAACCAGCCCCATTTACCAGGCCGTCAACTATTTTGCGGTCAAACCAATGCGAGATTGCCGCAAACAAAACACCAACGTCTCCTATCAGGTTCACTATGCCATCTATCACTACTTTATCAAACTTAAACGTAGCCTTAGCTAGCGCTACAACCTTGTCTACAAAGACATTTTTATAGAATTTATCAAAATACCACTGATTTTCGGCGAAACGGAATAATAGAGTATGCGTGAAATCAGGAGCTTTTACCACCACAGCATACCATTTGTAAGCAATAAAAATCAGGAAACAAGCAGCCAGGTTTACAGTGATGGGAATAATCGTGTGGAAAATGTTTACACGGGCAATTCCTGAAATTACAGGCAAACCTTCGATGATCCAGGCATGCTCATAGTGAAAAGGGTTACTTGAAAATATTGGAAACAGGCAGAAAATAGCCAGAACAACCAACACATATTTCATAGCGCCAGGTGCTTCATGCAAGGTGAATTGCTGCGCGAAGGCTTTATTTAGCTTCAGTTCCCCGAAGAACACTTTAAAGATTAATCGTGAGATATAAAAAGCTGTAAGCCACGAAGTAAATAATGCGGAATATGGAACCAATCTTGCCCAAACACTCTTGGTATCTGCCCATTCAAAAGCCTGTATCAAAATAGCATCTTTTGATAAATATCCAGATGTAAATGGCAGCCCGACCAAGGCTAGCGAAGCCAACACCATCGTTATAAAGGTAAGTGGCATAAACTTACGCAGGCCTCCCATAACTCGGATATCCTGGTGGTCAAAATCTAATGTCTTTCTTTCTTTCAGGTGATGCATCTCGTGGATAACTGCCCCCGCCGCTAAAAAAAGCAGGCACTTAAAGAAGGCGTGTGTAACCAAATGAAATATCGCCGAAGCATAAGCACCAACTCCAATTGCCAGCATCATAAAGCCAAGCTGCGAAATAGTCGAAAATGCAAGGATTCGCTTAATATCGTTTTGTGCTAACGCGATAGTGGCCGACATAAAAGCTGTAAACGCGCCAATAGCAGCAATAACCGTCAAAACAGTGGAATTAAATATTGGGGTGATTCTTGCAAGAAGGAACACACCGGCAGCAACCATGGTTGCCGCATGGATTAACGAAGAAACCGAAGTCGGCCCTTCCATAGCATCAGGCAGCCAAGTATGTAATGGGAATTGTGCAGATTTTGCGGTGGCTCCGAAAAAGAAAGCCAAACCGGCAATGGTTAGCCATATAGCTGGCATTTGGTTAGAGCTGAAAATCCAGAAACCATTCTGCACCAATGAATGGCTCACAAAACCGCCATCCTTGAAGAGCAAAGCAATATCCAGGGTTTGAAATTGGGCAAAGATGATCATTATGCCTGTCAGGAAACCTAAATCGCCCAGACGATTCATGATGAAAGCCTTCTTATTTGCCTGAACTGCTGCATCACGTGTAAACCAAAAACCAATTAACAAGTAAGATGAAAAGCCTACCAGCTCCCAAAACATGTAAATAAGCAAAAGGTTATCGGCTATAACAAGCCCTAACATTGAAAAACAGAACAGGCCCAGATATGCCCAATACCGGAAAATGTAAGGGTCGCCCTCCATATATTTGGTAGAGTATATATGCACCAAGGTGGCTACGAGGGAAATAAGCACCAGCATTAAGGCTGAAAGGTTATTAAGTAATATTCCAGCTTTGAACTTCCAGTCCCCTACGGTGAACCATTCTATTTGATGATGGACTGTGGGCTGCTGCCAAACGTGAATAAAAACAATAACCGATAAGGCCAGACTGGTAGAAATATTCAGAATAGAAAAAAATGAACCCCTGTTCCTTTCTCCAGGTACAAGCAAAATCCCACCAAAAGAAAGCAGTGGCATAAGGGCAGCTAGCAGAGCTAGTAAACTAATGGTTTCCGGCGTAAATGTGTCCAAGTTAATCTCTAAGCTTATCTATTTGAGTTGGGTCTATCGTTTTATAATATTTATACACGTTTAGTATAATGGCTAGCGAGACAGCTACCGCGGCCGCCGCAAGCACAATCGCAAAAAGCGCAAATACTTGTCCGCTTGCTGCAAATTTATCATGTTTACTAAAGGCCACGAAGTTAAGAATTGCCGCATTAAGCATAAACTCGATCCCTACCAAAATCATGATGGCGTTTCGCTTTGAAAGTACAGCGTATAAACCTATGCTAAATAAAGCGGCACTTATTATAAGGTAATGGGATAAAGGAATCATGCCTTACGTTCCTTTCTCGCTAAATGTGCGGCTCCAATTAAAGCCATCATCAGGAATACAGATATCACCTCAAAAGGCAATAAATACCTTGTCATCAAATTAATCCCAATATTATGTATGGTATTATCAGAAGGTTTTAAAGTATTATCGCCTGACTGCTGTATCCATTCCAATTGTTCCACTTTAGCCAATGAAACCGACCACACTATTACAATGAAAAATAAAAATGCAACCAAGATGCCCGGTAAATGGTGCAGTCCAATAAAACCTGTTTTTAGACTGTCCGGATTATCGAGAATGTGCTTATTGGAAAGTAAGAAGGCAAATATCATCAACACCAATACTCCACCAACGTAAATAACAATTTGCGTTATTGCTACGAAATCAGCCAGCGCGAAAACAAATAAGCCAGCCATAGAAAACAGTGTAATAAAAAACAGGAAGATCGAACGAACCAGATTCTTATTTGCAACAACCAGCAATGCAGACGCTAGCACAATCACTGCAAAAATATAAAACACTAATTGTTCAATATCCATTTAATTCTATTCTTCTCTATTTATTAGTAAGACCAATAAAACTCCATTTATTTGATTTATAGGGCAAAACCCCAAATTCACATATAATCAAAATTAGCTTCCACCCTTTGCTCTCATAGCAGCTTCTTTGGCTGCCTGCTTTTCGGCCTGTTGCTTTGCCAGTTCCTGCCTTTTTTCCTCGGCTTCTTCAGGTGTCATATCCGAGAACTTATAAGTTAGTTCTGCAAGCTGAGTAACACTTCTATCGTACTTATTAGTCATAGTAATGCACTCTGTTGGGCAGACAACTGTACATAAACCGCAGTACAAGCACTTTGCCATATCGATATCGAACTTGGCGGCGTAAAGGCGCTTCACTGTCCCGTCGGAAGTTTGTCCAAGCGGCCCGGTTCCTTTGATGCTTTCTATATCAATGCAATCAACCGGACAGATCTTAGCACACAGGTCGCAAACGATACAATCATCAATTTCAACCTCGAGCTGATAACGCCCGATTTCCGGAACCGGCATTTTCTCCCTTGGGTATTGCACAGTGACTATCCCCTCTTGCTCGGCGAAATAATTATCGTTTTTCACATCAATACTTTTACGTTTCTTGCCAGCGGCAAGAAAATGCTTCAGGGTGAGCGACAAGCCCTTCCAGGAAGTAATAAAAGCTGATATGGTATTTTTAATGATCAATCTTTAAAATCTAACTACTATGAAACTACATTACCAGTAATCTCCAAACGCCACTAATTAACATACATGCAAATGCGGCAGGTGTCAAAACCTTCCAGCACAGGTCCATCAACTGGTCTACCCGCAAGCGAGGCAAAGTCCAGCGAATCCACATCTGGGTAAACACTACCAACAACACCTTTGCTACAATCCAAAAGATGCCCCAGGCGGTTCCTGTGGTCCAGTCAGCCAACCTTACGGCACCAATGTTCGGAAGTGGCGTATTCCAGCCTCCCAAGAACAAAAGTACTCCGAACATGCCTACTAAGAACATCATTGAATACTCCCCAAGAAATACAAACGCAAAGCGAATGCCTGTGTACTCCGTATGGAAACCAGACACCAACTCTGATTCAGCTTCTGGAATATCAAAAGGAGCCCGGTTGCACTCTGCAAGTGAGGCTATATAATAAATAACGTATGCAATAATAAGATGTGGTGCCTGAAATACATTCCATGCCAGAAATCCCCCTATTTTGGTGACATCCCAAAAGCCAAAAAACTTCGCAGTTTGAGTTGTCAGTATCCCTTGCAGCGTAGATATTTCTTGTAAATCCAGGCTTTGGGCAAGCATAACGGCAGATATAATAGCAACTCCTGCCGGAATTTCGTAGGACACAACTTGCGCCACTGAACGCAAGGCGCCTAAAAGTGAATATTTGTTATTGGAACCCCAGCCTGCCATTAAAATCCCCACAGCTTCTATAGAAACAATGGCAAATACATAGAATACGCCGAGATTTATTGAAGAAGGAACTAAACCAGGAGCCCAGGGCAAGCTTGCAAATCCCATATACACCGATACAAAAATCATCACCGGGGCTACAACGAACAAAACTTTATCAGCGACAGCAGGAACTATTAATTCCTTTTGCAACATTTTCAGAATATCAGCAAAAGTCTGCAAGCTTCCAAATTTTCCGGTTTCCATGGGGCCAAGCCGGTCTTGCATAAAGGCAGAGACTTTTCGCTCTGCATAAACCGCAAACAATGCGAATAATGCGGTAAATGCGAAAAGCAAAACTGCAACAAGAACGTATATGACGTAGAAATTCAATTCCGGAAATTTTGCGCAAACTTACGGAATATCGCTGAATTTTATTTACTAAATGAACGCGGCAAAGATATGTGGCCGCCTATAAACAAAAACAGCGAGGCCTAGGCCTCGCTGCGTAATATCGAATTATATTCTTTTGTTAGTGCTTACTTCTTAGGTGCTGCAGCTGTTGGAGTTGAAGATATACCCAGTTTAGTTTTCACTAGTGCTATAATGTCATCACCACCATCGAAGTAAACTACACCTGGCTGAGAAATATCAAAAACGTAAGCGTAACCTTTTTCTTTAGCTACTGCCCTTACAGCATCTTCTGCTTTTTTGTAGATTGGCTGATAAAGCTCTCCTTGTTTAGTTTGCAGCTCCTGTTGAGATTTTTGTTGAGTTTCGGTGATACGTTTCTCCATATCCTGGATCTCTTTTACCAAAACTTCCATTTCCTTTCCAAGAACTTCTTTATTTGCTTCGCTTAATGTGCGGGCTTTCTCCTGATAAACGGTTATTTTTTTCTGGCGCTCAGCATCCATTTGCTTTAAAGCGTTTTCCTTTTGATCCTGGAATGTTTTAAAGCTGGCATCTGCAGCTTTCATTTCAGGCATTGCCTGTAATAACTCGCCTGAATTAATATGCCCTAACTTTTGTTGTGCATTTACAGCATTTCCCGCTAAAAATAAACCAACAGCAACTACTGCTACCTTAACTAAATTCTTCATTTCTGATTTTAAAAATTATGTTGTTCTAAACTTTTTACTCTATTTGGCTAATGTGCCTGGTTTATAGCCCAATCTGGTGATAACGTCGTTGCTTTTATCTAAACGTAAACTTGCATATAACATTATCACGTTACTGTTTTTGTCAAAGATCATATCTAGCTGTGCGTTTTCAGCAACCGCCTCTACAGCTTTTGCTACCCTGTCTTGTATGGGCTTAATCAGTTTTATACGTTGCTGATAAAGTTCTCCTTCAAAGCCGAATTTTGTCCTTTGAAAATCCTTTGCCGCTTTTTCTTTCTCTACAATCTCATTCTCCCTGCGTTTTCTCATTTCATCAGTTAACAAAACCTGATCTGCCTGGTAGGCTTTATACATCGTTTCCACTTCTGCAAAACGGCCATCTACTTCTTTTTGCCAGGTTTGAGAAAGTGCATCAAGCTGTTTTTGGGCTGATGTATATTCAGGAATATGCTTTAAGATATATTCACTATCTACATATGCAAAACGCTGAGCAAAAGAACTTAGGCTTGCAAAGAAAGCAAAACAAACAAATAAAAAAATCTTTTTCATCAGAATAAATTCGTTTTTAAATGTAATGAAGCCATTATTTGCAGCAGGTTTCCTGTTTACTGGCCAGCATACATGATGGTTTCATAATATTTTTTGGTTTGAAAGGGTAACTCTATAATAGTTTAATCCTGATAGTAATTAAAATGTCAACCTTTCAATACTGTTAAAATCCTCCGCTTAACTGCTGCGCAATACTGAAGTGGAATTGCCCTTTGTTTGCATCTGGCAAACCTGGAATTGAATCAAATCCATATCCATAATCGATTCCCAGTAATCCAAATATTGGCAAGAAAATCCTTGCACCAACACCCACTGAACGGCGTACGTTAAATGGCGTAAAATCTTTAAACCTGTTCCAGGTATTACCGCCTTCGGCAAATACCAATCCAAACACCTGGGCTTGCTGGCTTAATGTAAGCGGATATCTAAGCTCTAATATATATTTGTTAAAAAGAGGACTACCTGAATTTTGTGCAACGTTAATATTCGAGGTATTATCTGGAATAACGGAGTTATTTTGATAACCACGCATACCAATAATTTCAGATCCTTGAAGGAAACTATACCCTTGCATACCGTCGCCGCCTAATTTAAAGCGCTCGAATGCTGACTGGCCTACTGCACTATTATATACACCAAGGAAACCAAACTGGGCTTGGGCTTTTAATACCAATTTTCCATAAATGCGCTGGTACCACTGCGACTCAAATTTCCATTTATGATACTCTGTAAACCTGAAACGTTCCTCAGGTGGGGCTGTACGATAGTTTGTGTTGTTGAAGAGTGAATATGGCGGCGTAGCCTGTACGGTTAATCTCAAATGAGAACCAGAAGTTGGATAAATAGGCGCATCTACTGAGTTACGGCTAATCTGTTCCGTAAAGTTTAAGTTGTAAGATGTTCCTGTAGAAAACAAGAACCCACCATAGTTTCTCAGCTTATATTGCTGAAGATTTATTGACGAGTTGATCTGAAAATAATCATCTGGCCATTTTAATCTTTGCCCCAAGCTGAATGTTAAACCGTTCAAACGAATTTTGGAAATATTCGCAGCTTCAATTGAATTCGAATACTGGTTTGAGCTTAAGGATGTAAAGGCACTTATACCGAAGTAAACAGGCTTTTTACCCCCCAACCATGGCTCAGAAAAAGAAAAGCTATATGATTGGTAGTATTTACCATTAGTTTGCCCTCTGATACTCAATTTCTGGCCATCGCCTTTAGGAAGTGGTTTCCATTCTTTGAGATTGAATAAGTTTCTGGCCGAAAAGTTATTAAAGGTTAAACCCAAAGTCCCGATAATACGGCCACCACCAAAACCACCTGATAGTTCGATTTGGTCTGATGGCTTTTCAGCAACGGTGTACTCAATATCTACTGTTCCGTCAGAAGGGTTTGGAATTGGACGTACATCTGTTTTTTGCTCATCAAAGTTTCCTAACTGTGCAATCTCACGTGTTGTACGAACTACTAATTCTTTAGAAAACTTTTGTCCAGGCTTGGTACGAATCTCACGCATTACGACCCTGTCATGAGTAATATCATTTCCTTTCAAAGAAACTTTGTTGATAGTATATTGTGGGCCTTCAAATATTCTTAGCTCAAGGTCGATAGTATCACTATGTACCCTGGTTTGAATAGGGTCAACATTGAAAGTTAAATATCCGTTGTTAAGATATACCGATGAAACGTCATCTCCACTTTGGCTTCCACGAAGTTTCTTTTCCAGTTTCTCTTCGCTAAATACGTCGCCTTTTTGGATACCAAGCAGATTTGTTAGATACTCAGTAGTATAAACAGCATTTCCGGCAAACTTCAGATCGCCGAAATAATATTTAGGGCCTTCATAAAGCTTAATACCAATGCTAACGGTTTGATTAGGATTTTTGATAACAGTGTCGCTAACTATTTCTGCATCGCGATAGCCTTTAGCTTGTATTTTTGCAATTAATGAACGCTTATCTTCTTCGTACTTCTCCTGCAAAAACTTACCAGACCGGAATACGTTAATTTTCGATTTCTCTTTAGTTTTCTTTAAAAACTTTTTAAGCTGAGCAGATTTAAAGTCCTTATTTCCTTCAAATTTGATCTTCTTGATTTTGGTTTTCGAATTCTTATCTACATCGATCTCAAGAATTACATTGTTAGCCTCAGCAGGATCCTTTTTCTGGTTAAACTTGATATCTGCATACAAATAACCTTTATCATTAAAGTATTTTCTAATAATAGCAGTACTTGTACTGATCAGCCCCTCGTTAACAATCTTGCCCTTTTTATCGTTTAACTTTTCACGAATATCATCCGCTTCACCTTTTTTTAGGCCTTTTAAATCAATACGGGTTAGGCGTGGGCGTTCAACAACGTTGATGTTAAAATAGATAGTATCTTCTTTTACCCTTTCAACGTTTAACTGTACATCATCGAAAAGGCCTTGAGCCCATAAGTTCTTAACAGCATTTGCAGTTGCGTCGCCAGGCACTTCAATACGGTCGCCTTGGGTAAGTTTTGATATTTGAATAAGAATCTCTTTATCCAGAAATTCTGTACCAGTTACCGAAATTCCTCCAATCACAAATTCTTTCGGGCTTAGATAACTTATTTCGTCGTCCTTACCTGCTTGGCGGCGTATTCCGGGATTACGCGGCCCACCTATCTGGGCAAAGGTAACCGAACTAAATACCAGTAAATATAATGTAGCTAAATACTTATTCATTTGGATTTTCAACGTCGCTAAAATAATTTAAACAGTTGTTAATATATGTTAAAAGGAAAATTAGTTCACCTGCTCACTTGTCTTTCCAAAGCGGCGTTCGCGTTTTTGATAGTCAATTATCGCCTCAAAAAGGTCTTCCCTTCTAAAATCCGGCCATAATTTTTTTATAAAATGCAATTCTGCATAAGCGATTTGCCATAATAAGTAATTGCTTATGCGGTATTCCCCACTAGTACGGATCATCAGCTCGGGGTCGGGCATGTTTGCTGTTGTTAACGCTTCGGAGAACATTTCTTCATTAATGTCTTCAGGTTTAATTAAGCCTTTTTGAACCTGCTCTGCCAGTTTTTTTGATGCGTTAACGATTTCCCAGCGAGAACTATAACTCAGGGCAAGCGTTAATGTACACCTGGTATTTCCTGAGGTTTTTTCCATCGCTTCGTTTAACTGATTTTTACACCTATCGGGCAATAAATCAAGGTTCCCAATAGCATTTAAACGTACACCGTTCTCCATTAGTGTCTTGGTTTCCTTGTTAATCGTCGACACAAGTATCTCCATTAAAGCCATCACCTCCAGTTTTGGGCGGTTCCAATTTTCGGTTGAGAAAGCATATAGGGTAATAAAAGGAATACCTACTTCCACCGCACCCTCCACTGTATCGCGTACTGCTGCAACTCCATGCTGATGCCCAAAAACACGGAGTTTACCTTTTTCTTTGGCCCACCTGCCATTACCATCCATAATTATGGCTATATGTTGCGGTAATTTATTCTTATCAATTTGATCAAGTAAACTCATTTTTTATAATTGGGCCATAGGCCAGATATTCGGGGCGTAAAGGTAAGAAACTTAGTGAGTTTTTCTCGGACTGAAAAATATTTAATGAATAGGATTAAGGCTTAGTAATAAGTTAGTTTGCAACCACAGGACAACCTCCTTTAAATATGGAATATGTAATGGAAAGCCCTACAAACATGTAAGTATCTCGCTTACGATAATCGCCTCGTTGAGAACCCGAGGCTTTCCCGCCGCTTAAGGACCGGTCCGAAAGAGCCTTTCTTGCTTCGTAACCTGGAGAGGCTACAAGTTGTTCTTCCAGGGGATAGACGCCGCTCACATCATCTAAATAATCAGTATAAGCTGTACGGTAACCAGCCTCTGCATTCAGGCTCCATTTTCCTGTCAGATTATATTTTACGCCTGCTCCAAAGGGCACGGTAAAAGCATATTCCCGATAAGGGTCAGTTGGATCTTGCCCCTCAGTACCGAATAGCCTCAGATCGACAACCTGGCCCTGGTAATCCGCTTTCGGATTGAAGGCAACAAGTCCTAACCCGGCAAATAAAAATGGCGACCATCTTTTCTTGCTATGAGATGGCACGTAATTAAAAAAATTGAACTCGGTTTGAAGGCTGATTTCTGTAACTGGAGTGAAGAAACTTAGATTTCTATCGCGTTGGAAGGCATCTTTTGAGTCCGAATCATAGGCTTCAATTTTTCCATGGACAACTGCAAGTTTGAGTGACCAATAGGGGTCAAAGCACCTTTTTATTTGCCCTCCAAAAGCGAGGTTATTTACTTTGGCAGGATTCACCGGATTTAAGTCGCCCATATAACCAGAGCCGCCTAAAAAGCCTCCAAATTCCCAGCTTTGGCCAAACACATTCACATTAACTAAAACTAATATGCTGGCTAAAAATGGTAAGCAAAACTTGAACTTAAACACCTAATTAAATTTTAGTATATGTAATGTAAATGCTTTTGAATTTGTTTTGGCTAATAATTGCGTGTATCAATGCCCCATAACAATTTGTTCCTTAACGTTGAGAGATAGCTTTCATTGTTAAGCCTTATTAAATTAATTTTAAAACTGGCTCTCTTCACACTGAATTTCAAGGTGCTGTCTATTAATTCGGTGCGTGAGTCGCAAGACAACAAGTATTTTGAGCTTCGGCCTTCCAATTCAAATGAGAGAATGCTGGAATCGGATAAAATTACAGGCCGCACATTTAAATTATGAGGCGATACCGGGGTAATGACAAAGTTTCCTGATTGGGGGAAAACGATCGGGCCTCCGCAACTTAAGGAATATGCTGTAGAACCCGTGGGCGTAGCAACAATAAGCCCGTCTGCCCAATAAGAATTAAGAAACTCGCCATTTAAATAAGTATGGATCAGCATCATAGCCGAATTATCCCGGCGATGAATAGTTATATCATTTAAAGCAAAATTCTCATTGCCAAACACATTATTTTCTGCCTCTATACTTAGTAGTTCTCTGCTATCTATAGTGTACTCAGCCTGCAGCAGGCTATGAATTGCAGATTTAATATTGTCCTTGCTAATACTGGCGAGAAATCCCAGGCGCCCAAGATTGATACCAATAACCGGAATATTTGAATCTCGCAAAAGGATAACGGTATCCAGCATTGTACCGTCGCCACCAAGGCTGATTAGCACATCTGCATGCCCTTTTAAAGTATGATAACTATTGAATGTTTTCAACTTAGTGCGAAAGAAAACTTTACCACTTATAAATTGGCTGAAATTTTCATAAACCAGCGGCTCGATGCCAAACTGCATGAGGCAATCAAAAACCTGTTGAACGTAAGGGAGTGTATTGCTGGAAAATTCTCTACCGTAGATAGCAACCTTCATTGGTGATAGTTATAGATGTGAATTAAAAGAAAGATAGATTCAAAATTCTTAAAATTCTTTCATTAAAGGTTGAGATAATTCATTAATTGGTCATAACGGCCTACAACAGCGTTATCTGCCTTTAAGTCGTTAAACGTTGATAGGACTGTATAATCGTAGCGGATAAATGAAGCGACTATTGCAGATAAGTCGTAGCGGTTTACTTTAAGAGTAACCTCCAGGCGGGTGGAGTCTGCAAATGAAGTAATATATGAACTCAATATCTGGGCATTATTTGACTCAACGATCTGTGAGATATGCGAAAGGGAGTTATTACGATTGTTAATTTCCAACACGATAATTCCACCGGGCTCTTTAACAGATGTAACGCTGGCTACATATTCCATCATAGTGTTGATGGAAATAACCCCCATGTAATTCCTGCTTTCGTCCACAACCGGCACCAGAGTTAAGCGCTTTTCATCAAACTCGCGAATAACATCGTATATATGCTGTCCTTCCTTAACAAATGCATTACTTGCAGACAGGTTAACATCTCCCACCAAGGTTGAATAATCCTGAACCTCTATCAAATCCTCGTCGGAGATTACTCCCACAAGCAAGTTGTCGTCTACAATGGGCATATGGGCTACACGAAACTCTGCCATCCGGTCAAACACTTTTTGCACTGTATCTGAGGTTTTGATCGGCGGTATAGCGTTTGATATGAGTTCTCGTGCTACCATGGCTTTTTTATTTTAGTAATACCCTATCTAAAAACTTTTTAAGGTAAGTTATAAATTGTTCCGGCTGTTCCATCATTGGGGCGTGGCCGCATTTGTCTATCCAGTTTAGCTCAGAATTTGGTAACAGCTGATGAAACTCTTCGGCAACTTCAGGTGGAGTTACTCTATCATCCTTTCCCCAAATAAGGCAAGTTGGTATAGTAATCTTATGCAAATCTTTTGCCATATTATGCCTTATTGCCGATTTTGCCATTGCCAAAATCCTAATTACCCTATTCCTATCATTAACAACGCCAAAAACCTCATCTACAAGCTCTTTGGTTGCAAATTTTGGATCATAAAATGTGTAAGCTACCTTTTCTCTGATAAAATCGTAGCTCTCGCGGCGTGGAAAAGATCCCCCAAAAGAGTTCTCATATAGGCCAGAGCTCCCGCTTAAAATCAACGATTTTACACATTCAGGATGGCTAAGCGTGAAAACCAGGCCTACATGCCCACCCAAAGAATTGCCCACTACAATGATATTTTGCAATTTCTTAAATTTAACAAACTTATGAACATGTTTTGCCAAAGTTGTTACTCCGGTTGTTAATAATGGCAGTTCATAAATGGGCAACAGGGGAATTACTACCCTATATTGCCACTTAAATTGATTTAATACATCCTCCCAATTGCTTAATGCACCGAATAAACCGTGTAGCAGCAAAAGCACATCCCCTTCTCCTTCTTCAATATATCTAAATCCGTTTTCTTCTTTAACCGTAAGACTCATAATGTTCTAAACAAACGTTTAGTTAAATTTATTAAGCGTTTATTTTATGGCGAATAAATGTAAGCTTTTATGCTTTATATAAAAGGATTGCTTCGCTAAATATCAGGCAAGTAACTGCTTTACTACTTCTGAAACCGTTTTGCCATCAGCCTTGCCTGCCAGTTCTTTGTTTGCAACACCCATTACTTTGCCCATATCTTTTACAGATGACGCGCCAGTCCGCGAAATTACATCTTTTATATAATTTACGATCTCTTCATGGCTGAGCTGCTTTGGTAAGAATTCCTCAATAACCTCAAGCTCCTCGATTTCAACTTTATAAAGATCTTCCCTATTTTGTGTTTTATAAATATCAGCAGACTCCTTACGCTGTTTTGCCAGCTTTTGCAACACTTTAACTTCAGCCTCTTCGGTTATAGCTTCTGCTGCGCCTTTTTCCGTTTTTGCAAGTAATAAAGCAGCTTTTATAGCTCTAAGGCCTCTTAATCTGGCATCGTTTTTTGCCAGCATTGCTGTTTTAATTTCCTGATTTATGGTTTGTTCTAACATGTTTACTTTTTATAATGATTGAAGAATAGTGAGAGATGGATGGAATTTTGAATGATCGAATATTGCTTAATGCTCATTCATTCCTTCAGTCACTCATTCATTTTTTTTTATATTCAATACGCTAGCCTGGGCTGTGGGCATAATTACTAAGTCGTTAATATTTACATGAGCCGGACGAGATACGACAAACCAAATGGTATCTGCCACATCTTTGGCTACTAATGGTTCAAAGCCCTGATAAACTTTCTTCGCCCGTTCGGTATCGCCTTTAAACCTTACTTCCGAAAATTCGGTTTCTACCGCCCCCGGGTGAATACCGGTTACCTTGATATTATAAGGCAACAGATCTATGCGCATGGCCTGATTTAAGGAATCTACTGCATGCTTTGTTGCACAATACACATTTCCATTTGGATAGGTTTCTTTAGCCGCTATCGATCCTAAATTTACGATATGGCCTGCTTGTCTTTTCACCATCCAGTTGCTTACCACCTTGGTTACATATAACAAACCTTTAATATTGGTATCGATCATCGTATCCCAGTCATTGGTGTCTCCCCGATGAATTGGGTCTAAGCCCTGGCTAAGGCCTGCGTTGTTTATCAATACATCAACTTCCTTCCAGGCTTTTGGCAATGCCGATAATTGGCTTTCAACATCAGCTTTGCTCCGCACATCAAGAGTGAGTGTTAATACATCAATTTCAAATTGTGTTTTTAATTCCTTTGCAAGAGTTTCGAGGCGTTCTGCTCTTCTGCCAGTTATAATTAAATTATAATTATGCTGGGCAAACACTTGGGCACACGCTTCGCCAATGCCTGCAGTTGCTCCGGTTATTAACGCAATTTGTGCCATACCTTAATGAAAGGCCGAAATTAAACAAACCCTGCGTAGGTTCATCAAAAAATAGAAAAGTTTTATTTACTCGAAGAACAAGCTAAACTGGAAATTGCGTAGAAAAAGCTTATCAAGCGGTTGGGAATAAGCATTTGACTGCTTATCGGGTTTCAATATGCTGCTTACAGATTGGGAAAATTTGACCTCGGGAGACAGCTTAAAATATTCAAAATAGAGGTCGAAACCTATACCAGCTTCGTAAGAAAAGTAATTTTTGATATTTCCAACCAGCTTTTCGGTTTCGGCTTTGCCTTCGTTTGTTGTTTTCTTTTTTGATACAATATCAGATGTGAATTTTCCTCCTCCTAAGATATAGGCCCTAAAATTCCCCCTACGGTCCGATTTTAGTTTGAACCCTAAAGGGAACTCAACCAAGACAGCATTTACTTTTTTCGACTGATCAAATTGAGGGTCTTGATAAGCATAATCAATGGACCGGTCTGGAAACACCAGCAACGGAGTAAAACGCAGATTAACATGTGTCCCCATTCTAAGATCAGATACAAAACCCAAACCAAAGCCTGGACTAGGTTTTGAACTAATACTGTTTAAGATAGGCGTCACCTGAGCTCCTGTAGAGGGATCAAAAAATGGATCCTGCCAATTCTCCTTCTTATAAATTTTATACTCAGAGCTTACATATTGAAAGGTAAATCCGAAATGAATAATATCATTATCTACCCCACCACCCTGGTTCTGAGCTTTAGATTGATAACTAAAAAAACATAACGCAAGAAGGGCGCAGATATACTTCGTCATTTAATGCCGGTGTAAATTGAACAAATCCCAAACGCTAATGGGCGGTTTTTAGTTTCCCGGTTCCCCACTTTTTCCATTAAATCTGTGAATTTTTTCCCATCAGGAAATGCCTCGACAGATTCTGGCAAATATTTGTATGCACTGTTGTCTTTTGAAAAAATCTTCCCAATAGTTGGTGTTATATAATGGAAGTAGAAGCTATACAATTGTTTCACAGGGAACACCCTCGGCTTGGAAAACTCGAGGATAACAACTTTACCCCCAGGCTTTAAAACTCTAAGCATATCAGAAATTCCCTTTTCAAGATTTTCGAAATTTCGCACCCCGTATGCAACGGTTACCGCATCAAAGGTATTATCATCAAATAGCAGCCTTTCAGAATCGCCAAGTTTCACTTCAAACTTGTGCTGCAAACCTCTTTTTGTGATCTTTTCTTTCGCCACATCCAGCATGCCCTGAGAAATGTCAACACCTGTTATCTTATCAGGATTTAATGCCTGCAAAGCCTCAAAAGCGAAATCGCCCGTACCGGTAGCTACATCCAGAATATGTTTCGGCTTATCCTTTTTCAACTCTCCGATAGCTTTTTTTCTCCAAATGATATCAATACCTAGTGACAAAAAATGGTTAAGAAAATCGTACGTTTTGGAGATATTGTTAAACATTGTTGCTACCTGCTCTTTTTTGGTAGCTGTTTGATCATTATATGGAGTAACCGGTTGAGACATACTGGCGCAAAGATAGGGTTTTTGGTTGGAGATTGGAGGTCTGAAGTCGGAGGTCTGAAGCCCGAAGATTAGAAGTCAGAGGTCGGAAGTCTGATGATTAACATAGTGTCTATTGCCGTTGTGCTTCAGCCAACGGTAACCCAGAAAAATTTAAAGCCGGAGGTTGATGATCAGCAGAAAATCTCAAAACCTCAATCTTTACTCAATAATTACATCGATTTCATAAACAAAATGGCAGTTCCTCGTTTATACTATAACCTATTTGTCTCTATTACAAGAATTTAAGCTTATTGTGATGAAAGAAGACTTGAATACTTTGCAAGAGACCGTATTAAATGAATATAAATATGGTTTCGTTACCGATATAGAAACAGATGTCGCCCCCAAGGGATTAAACGAGGATATTATCAGGTTTATCTCACACAAGAAAAACGAACCCGAATGGCTCCTTGAATGGCGGCTTAAGGCCTATAATGGCTGGCTTAAAATGGAAGAACCCACCTGGCCTAATGTTAAGTATCCTCCTATAGATTATCAGGATATAATTTACTATGCTGCGCCAAAACAAAAAGAAAAACTGAATAGTCTTGATGACATTGACCCTGAACTGAAAAAAACTTTCGATAAACTGGGTATATCGCTTGAGGAGCAAAAACGGCTTAGCGGGGTAGCTGTGGATGTTGTAATGGATAGTGTTTCGGTGGCAACCTCCTTTAAAAAACAACTGGAAGAGATTGGAATCATTTTCTGTTCCATCTCCGAAGCTGTTCAAAATCATCCTGACCTGGTAAGAAAATACCTGGGTTCGGTGGTTCCAATGACCGATAATTATTTTGCGGCCCTAAACTCAGCGGTATTCACAGATGGTTCGTTTTGTTATATCCCAAAAGGGGTTCGCTGCCCGATGGAGCTATCAACCTACTTCCGCATCAATGCTGAAAACAGCGGACAGTTTGAACGTACTTTAATTATTGCCGAGGACGAAAGCTATGTAAGCTACCTGGAAGGTTGCACTGCCCCAATGAGGGATGAGAACCAGCTACACGCGGCGGTTGTTGAGCTAATTGCACATACAAAAGCCGAAATAAAATATTCTACAGTACAAAACTGGTATCCGGGCGATAAAGAAGGGCATGGAGGCATTTACAACTTTGTTACTAAACGTGGTATTTGTGATGGCGAACATTCTAAGATATCCTGGACACAAGTGGAAACCGGCTCTGCCATTACTTGGAAATACCCAAGCGTTATCTTAAAAGGCGATTTCTCTATCGGCGAGTTTTATTCAATCGCCCTTACTAATAATTACCAGCAGGCAGATACCGGCACCAAAATGATCCATCTTGGAAAAAACACCAAGAGTCGCATCGTATCAAAAGGAATCTCTGCAGGTTTTAGCAATAATAGCTATAGAGGTCTGGTTAGGGCTAGCAAATGGGCTACAAACTCCAGAAACTATTCGCAATGCGATTCCTTGCTGCTCGGCGACCAGTGCGGGGCACATACCTTCCCCTATATAGAAGTAAAAAACAACAGTTCGATTGTTGAGCATGAAGCAACTACTTCAAAAATTGGGGAAGACCAGCTTTTCTATTGTAAGCAAAGAGGTATAGACACCGAAACAGCAGTGGCGCTGATTGTGAATGGTTTCGCAAAAGAGGTGATGAACCAATTACCAATGGAGTTTGCCGTTGAGGCTCAAAAACTACTGGCTATTAACCTGGAAGGGAGTGTGGGATGAAGAATGAATGATTGATTGAGGGAATGAATGAGAAAATGAATGGCGTTATGCAAATTCTATCCTTCTATCATTCCATCCTTCTATCATTAAAAAATGAATCAAACCAATACTATGTTATCCATAAAAAATATACATGCTAATATTGAGGGAAAGCAAATATTAAACGGCATTAACCTTGAAATAAATGCGGGCGAAGTGCATGCTATTATGGGGCCGAATGGCTCTGGCAAAAGCACGCTTGCCCTGGTTATGGCAGGGCGTGAAGAGTACGAAGTGACCGAGGGCTCGATTACTTTTATGGGCAAAAACATTTTAGAACTTTCGCCAGAAGACCGGGCTCATGAAGGCTTGTTTCTGGCATTTCAATACCCGGTGGAAATACCCGGCGTTAGCACCACCCAATTTATCAAAACCGCAGTAAACGAAAACCGAAAATACCGGGGCGAAGAGCCGCTGGATGCTGTTGCGTTTTTAAAGTTGATGAAAGAAAAAATGGCTTTGGTAAATATCGGGCAATCGTTGATGGGGCGTTCTATAAATGAAGGCTTCTCTGGGGGCGAGAAAAAACGTAATGAAATTTTCCAGATGGCCATGCTTGAGCCTAAGCTGGCTGTCCTCGATGAAACCGACTCTGGTTTAGATATAGATGCTTTGCGCATTGTTGCTGCTGGAGTGAATAAATTACGCCATCCGGATCGGGCGATACTTGTTATTACTCACTATCAACGCCTTTTAGAATATATAACTCCCGATGTAGTACACGTTTTGTACAACGGACGCATTGTTCGGTCGGGCACCAAAGAGCTTGCCCTGGAATTAGAGGAAAAGGGCTACGACTTTATCAAAGAAGAAATCAGCCCAGCAGAATTCAAACATCCTTGATTTGCTCCGCCTACAGGCTTCAAGCATTTTGTTTTCCATTTAAAATTCAATGCCATGATTGATGTAAATTACTTCAAAGAACGATTTGAGCAAAATCAGGCAACTTATCAAAAGGATGCCCTGGCAGATATCCGCCTTGAAGGATTTAGAACGCTTTCACGGGAGGGCTTTCCTACCCTAAAGAACGAAGAATGGAAATATACCGGCATTAGCAGCTTATTTAATAAGGATTTTCAGTTCACTCAAGACATTAATCAATCATCAATTAACGAAGCTGATATTGAAGATGCCCGTTTGCCTGGACATACTGAGGCTAACGAATTATTTTTTTGTGATGGTACTTATAAACCCCAGTTTTCAACCATTCGCTCCCAAAAGCTAGTTATACAGTCTTTACAGGAAGCCATCGCCGGCGAGTATCAGGAGATCGTTAGACAAAGCCTGGGGCACAGCAATAAGTCTATAACCGATGGGATTCATGCTTTGAATACTTCCTTTATTTCGAGCGGTACATTCATATATATTCCTCAAAAAACTCGCGTTGAACATCCTCTTTATATTCACCATATTATGGATGCAAGGGCAAACCCTACTTTCTCTCAACCGCGCATTCTAATTTATGCAGAGGAAGGTTCTAAGATTCAGATCGTTGAAACCTATAGAAGTTTGGGAGCTTCAGACAGCTTTTATAATGAAGTTATCGAAATCACTGTAAATGAAGGGGCTATTTTAGAATATTATAAAATACAGAACGACACGCCCAACAGCAACCATGTTGGCACCACTCATTTCTGGCAAAAAGGTCGAAGCTATATACATACTTTAACCCTTAGCCTTGATGGAGGTATGGTTCGAAATAATACTAACCTTATACTTGATGCAGAGGGCTGCGAAAGCCACTTATATGGATTGTATTTGCTGAAGGGGCGCAGCCATGTTGATAACCACACCCTGGTAGATAACAGGCAACCAAACTGTTTCAGCAATGAACTATATAAAGGCATTTTAGATGATTACTCCACAGGGGTTTTTAATGGAAAGATTAAAGTGGAACCCAAAGCCCAAAAAACCAATGCTTACCAGTCTAATAAAAATTTGTTATTGTCAGACAGGGCAAGCATCAATACCAAACCGCAGCTGGAAATTTTCGCAGATGATGTAAAATGTTCGCATGGCTGTACTGTGGGCACATTAGACGAAAACGCACTGTTTTATTTAAGAGCCAGAGGCATTCCGCCAGAATATGCAAAGGCTTTGCTGTTAAAGGCATTTTCTGAAGATATTTTAAGCCAGATAAAGCCCGAAAGCATTCGCCAATATGCAGAAAAGCTGATTTCCAACCGCCTATCTATTAATGAAGAATGATTGAAACAAGCACCATATTACCAGTTTTTGACGTGCAGGCCATACGCAAGGAATTTCCTATATTAAAAAGGGAGGTGAAAGGGAAGCCTCTGGTGTATTTTGACAACGCCGCCACTTCTCAAAAACCACAGGTCGTAATTGATACTATCAGCAATTACTACTCTTTTTATAATGCCAACATTCACCGGGGGATTCACAGCCTGGCAGAGGAAGCAACTGCCGCCTTTGAAAACACCCGTTTAGCCGTAATGGAGTTTTTAGGAGCTACCAGTACTGAAGAAATCATTTTTACCCGTGGCACTACAGAAAGCATTAATCTCGTCGCCCAAACCTGGGGGCGCCAAAATGTTCGCAAAGGCGATGAAATCCTGATTTCGGCAATGGAGCACCATTCCAATATAGTACCATGGCAGATTTTATGCCAGGAAAAAGAAGCAGTGCTCAAAGTTATCCCGGTTCAAGACAATGGCGAACTCAACTTTGATACTTTCAAAAACCTTCTTTCCACTAAAACTAAACTGGTTGCCATTGCGCATGCATCCAACGCTTTGGGAACCATCAATCCTGTTAAGGCAATTATTAAGGAAGCGCATAATGCCGGAGCAATTGTCCTGCTAGACGGAGCACAATCGACAGTACATCTTGATATAAATGTACAGGATCTCAATTGCGATTTTTTTGCCTTTTCGGGACATAAGATCTACGCTCCAAGTGGCATAGGAATACTGTACGGTAAAAAAGCGCTACTAGAAAGTATGCCAGTGTTTCAGGGAGGCGGCGAGATGATTAGTGAAGTAAGCTTCGAAAAAACTATTTACAATGAACTGCCTTACAAATACGAAGCCGGCACCCCCAACATTGCAGATACCATTGCGCTTAAAACCGCGTTAGATTTTATAAAGTCTAAGGGCAAAGAGGCGATAAGCCACCATGAAAATCAGCTGCTGGAATACGCAACAACACAGTTAAAAAGCATTTCCGGTGTCAGAATCATTGGTGAAGCCCGAGAAAAAGTGAGCCTTGTTTCTTTTGTGGTTGAAAAAATACACCCGCAGGATATAGGCATAATTCTGGACAATCAGGGTGTTGCTGTTAGAACCGGGCACCACTGCGCACAACCATTAATGGCTCGCTTCAATATTCCCGGAACTGTACGGGCTTCATTTGCCATGTACAACACTATAGATGAAATAGATACGATGATTTCTGGCTTACAAAAAGCGATAAAAATATTATTATGATAACAGCCAACATGCCATCGGTACCTGAAATTGAGCAGGAAATAATTGAGGACTTCGCCTTGCTTGATTCCTGGGACGATAAGTATGAATATATTATTGACCTGGGCAAAAAACTGCCTGCATTAGAGGATCAATACAAAATAGATGAAAATAAAATAAAAGGCTGCCAGTCAACAGTTTGGCTAATAGCCAATTACAACAATGGCAAAGTTTATTATAAAGCAGAAAGCGATGCCGTAATTGTTAAAGGCTTGGTGAGCTTGCTAATCAAGGTATTGTCAGGGCAAAGCCCCGATTCTATTTTAGAGGCCAGGCTAGATTTCATTAAGGCCATCGGGATGGATACCCACCTTGCCCCCACCCGCTCAAACGGACTTAGGGCAATGGTTAAGCAAATGAAAAACTACGCTATAGCCTTTAAAACTTTACAAGAAATTGAAAACACAAAGTGATGGCAGAAGCTTTAATGGACAAAATTGTAGCCACCCTTAAAACGGTTTACGATCCCGAAATACCTGTTGATATTTACGAGCTCGGCTTGATTTATAAAACCCAGATATTACCATTAAATAACGTACAGATTGAGATGACCCTCACCTCTCCCGCCTGCCCCGCGGCACAGACTATTCCGGTAGAAGTAGAACGTAAAGTGGCAGCCATCGACGGCGTGAATAGTGTCCATGTAGAGATAGTTTGGGAACCGGCCTGGGATAGAGACATGATGTCTGAAGTAGCTAAGCTAGAACTGGGGATGTTATAACTTAAGGCTATTTCTAAGCGTCTCGTTAATCGTATCTAAAAAGCTACCCTGCGTTTTGTCATGGGCAATTTGCCAAAACATTATTCCATTAAGCTTCTTATTTACAACGTATTCAGTTTTGAGCCTCACCGAGCGGTTATCATCATAAGTAACAAAAAGCTTTTTGGATGGATGGTATAAAAATGGTGCCTTAGCTGTATCATCCCAGAAATATCTATATCCATTTGCAGGCGTGTAATAGGCCGCAACCGTTCTGGCACCAACCGTATTTCTAAACACAGCAGACTGATAAAGCCCATTATTTAATGAATCAACATTTTGCCAAACCCGCGCATAAAACGCTGCGCCAATTACAATTTTGCTGGCAGGAACACCTTGATTTAGCAGGTAAGTAACTGCATTATCCGCCGATTCCTTTAAATAAGGCGTGGAGTATAGTGCCGTATGGTGTCCGGTTACTGTAGAATACCCATTCACCAGATCATAGGTCATGATGTTAACGCGGTCAACTTCTTTCATTACCGGGATCCAATCAATGCTTTTTTCAAGAAATTCCTGAAATCCGCCAGCAGCAAAACTAATTTCATAACTACTTCCCAGGGTTTTACGCAATTGCTGCACCAACAGAGTAAAGGTATTTTTGTCTTCTGGCACGAATTTGTGGCCAGGGTAGCCTTCAACCGCCGGATATTCCCAATCGAGGTCAATTCCATCTGTACCCAACTTTTCATTTGCCCGTTTTACGGACAAAGCAAAAGCTTCCCGGTTTGAGGCTGAAGTAAATAAGTCGGAACAGGTTTTACAGCCACCCCATCCACCTAAAGAGAGCAGCACCTTAAGCCTCGGATTCTGTTTCTTTAAGGCAACCAGGCGCCTAACGGTAAGCGTATCCCGCAGGTATAACTTATTGCCACGAAGCCCGCAAAAACTGTAAATAATGTGGGTGATCAACTTGGGGCGTACCTTGCTGACATTGGATGCACCGCCGTGAAAATAGCCGATTACCGTACAATCAGTTTTGAGTTGAGCTAAGGCTTTAACGGAAAAAAGTAAGGCACATAGACAAAGGCATACAACAAAAAAAGGCTTCATATTCGCCTAACGATATTTAGAGCACTTGGTTTTTTATTAGAGCATTCCATTTATCGCCACATCAAATAATCACAAATTCCCCTACCTTTGCCCGAATGCAAATACGTTCAGCAGAATTCAAGTGCAGCAATACAAGAACTGAGAAATTGCCACCTGCGGTGCTTCCCGAATATGCCTTTATCGGGCGCTCTAACGTTGGGAAATCGTCTTTAATTAATATGCTAACCCAACGAAAAGGGCTAGCAAAAACATCCCAAACACCTGGAAAAACCCAGCTTATTAATCACTTTTTAATTAACGAAAACTGGTATTTGGTAGACCTTCCGGGATACGGATACGCCAAATCATCCAAAGCCAATCGCGGCGAATGGGAGCGTTTTATCCGCTACTACCTTAAGAACCGCGAAAACCTGCAGTGCGTTTTTGTTTTAATAGATAGCCGCCTGGACCCTCAAAAGGTTGACCTGGAGTTTTGCGCATGGCTTGGCGAACATGGCATTCCGTTCATTTTGATTTTTACTAAAGCAGACAAACAATCGCGCTTAAAAACAGAACAATCGGTAAGCAAGTTCAGAAAGGCAATGCTACAGTATTTTGAAGAAGTTCCCCAGCATTTTGTAACCTCTTCGGAGTCAAAAGAAGGGCGAGACGAAGTGCTGGAATTGATACATGATATTAATGGCAGGTTTCAAGCCCCCGTTTTAGAATGAGCATCATTAACCCAGACCTGTCAGGTTTTGAAAACCTGACAGGTCTGGGTTAATGATGAAATACTAATTTTACACCCGCAATGAAAAAATACCTTTCCCTTGTGCTTTTTGCCCATACCATTTTTGCAATGCCTTTCGCTTTTATTGGCTTTTTTCTGGCATTAAGTACAACCGAGTATACATTTAGCTGGATCAAATTAGGATTAATGATTATGTGCATGGTCTTCGCCCGTAATGCAGCCATGGCATTTAATCGCTACCTCGACCGCAATTTCGATGCAAGAAACCCCAGAACAGCAGTTAGAGATATCCCGGCAGGTAGGATTCCCGCTAAAAACGCACTGATCTTTACTATCACCAATTGCATACTGTTTATTTTTACTACATACTGGATTAATACCCTTTGCTTTTACTTATCACCAGTGGCACTGGCTGTTGTTTTGGGCTACAGCTTTACTAAACGCTTTACCCCGCTTTGTCACTTGATACTCGGAATTGGTTTAGGACTGGCGCCTCTGGGCGCTTACCTCTCTATAACCGGCGAATTTGCCTTGCTGCCGATTTTCTTTTCGTTGGCTGTTATTTGCTGGGTAAGCGGTTTTGATATTATTTATGCCTTGCAGGATGATGAATTTGATAAAAGTGCCAAGCTGTACTCTATCCCTTCAGTTTTAGGAAGAAAAAAGGCATTGGACGTTTCTACGTTTTTACATGTCTTGTGCGTAGGCTTTATTGCAGCCCCACTTTACTTTACGCCACTTGGTGGATTTTACGTTGCCGGAGTTATCTTTTTTATAGGCTTATTGATTTATCAGCACCGTTTAGTAAAACCAGATGATCTAAGTAAAGTCGGCTTGGCTTTTGGAACAACCAACGGAATTGCATCAGTTATTTTTGCTGTGTTTTTCTTGCTGGACGTTTATTTTAGAAGTAAATAAATTAGGCAATGCAAAAGCCTACAGTGCTTTGGACGCCTGATTCTGAAGCCTTGTTTTTTTAGAGGTGTCAGGTTTTTGAAACCTGACACCTCTAAAAAAACGGAACTATCAAGCCTCAACCTACCACAATAGCATTAAACATTGTTTCGAAACATATTACAAAGCGAAGAGAGTTTAGCAACAAGATGAGCGTAATTTGGTTTAACTTCGTGAGTCTAATAAATAAAACATAAGCATGATCATTGAGAAGAAACCAAGAACATTTGTTCCTGAAAATCTTGAAATAAAATGGGAAAACCTCGAGCCCTTATTCGAGGAACTTAAAAACCGTGAGATTAATTCGGTAGAAGGCCTTGAAATCTGGCTTAAAAATCGCAGCGAATTGGAAGCTGCCCTTGAAGAAAATTTTGCGTGGCGCTACATCAAAATGACCTGCGATACATCCAGCGAAGATCTTCTCAAAGATTTTCAATATTTCGCTACAGAGATTGAACCCAAAATTGCACCTATTGCCAATGATTTAAACAAAAAGTTTATTGAGAGCCCTTTTGTTGATCAATTAGATAAAGACAAATACTTTGTTTTTATCCGCGGAATTAAAAAAGCGCTCGAATTGTTTCGTGAAGAAAACATCCCCCTATTAACCGAAATTCAGGTTACACAACAAAAATATCAGTCGATTACCGGTGCTATGAGTGTTATCCTGGATGGCAAGGAATATACTTTAGAGCAAGCTTCGGTTTTCTTAAAAGATACGGACAGAAACGTTCGACAAAAAGCCTGGGAAGCTATTACCGCCCGCCGTTTGCAGGATAAAGGCCAATTAGACGACTTATTTAATGAGTTATTAAAGTTGCGCCACAAGGTTGCCTTGAATGCAGGTTTCGAAAATTTCAGGGATTACATGTTCCAGGCTCTGGGCCGTTTTGACTATAATGCCCACGACTGCTATAAATTCCACGCTGCTATTGAGCGCGAAATTGTACCTATTCTTCGTAAACAGGCAGAAAAAAGGCAACAGGCATTGGGTGTTGATGCCTTAAAGCCATGGGATATGGATGTTGATATTTCGGGCAAACCTGCTTTAAAGCCTTTTGGCAACGGACAGGAACTCATCGATAAATCCATCGCTTGCTTTGAAGGATTACACTCCTACATCGGCGAACGCCTTCAGATAATGAAGGCTAATAATTTATTTGATGTAGAAAGCCGTAAAGGCAAGGCTCCGGGCGGATACAACTATCCTCTGGCAGAAACAGGAGCTCCCTTTATCTTCATGAACTCTGCTAATACCTTCCGCGACTTAACAACAATGGTGCATGAAGGTGGGCATGCAGTACATACGTTCATCTCATCAGGGCTTGAGCTTAATGATTTCAAACACGTTCCATCTGAAGTTGCAGAGCTCGCTTCTATGAGTATGGAACTAATCTCTATGGACAAGTGGGAGGTATTTTTTGACAACGAGGAAGATTTAAAACGTGCAAAAAAAGACCAATTGCGTGATGTGCTTAAAACGCTTCCATGGGTTGCAGTAGTAGATCAGTTCCAGCATTGGATTTATACAAACCCCAGCCACACAACCCAACAACGCAAAGATGCCTGGAAAGAAATCTTCGCTCCTTTCGGAAATAATTTTGCAGACTGGACAGGCTATGAGGAGGCATTGGAAAACCTGTGGCAAAAACAGCTGCATATTTTTGAGGTTCCGTTCTACTACATCGAATACGCTATTGCCCAATTAGGCGCTATTGCTGTTTGGAAAAACTATAAGGAAAATCCGGAAAAAGCCCTTGAAGATTATCTTACTGCCTTGAAATTGGGCTACACCAAAACAATCAAAGAAATATATAAAACAGCGGGAATTAAGTTTGATTTCAGCTCTGAATATGTTCGTGAACTAGCTAAATTTATTAAAGGCGAACTTGAAAAACTAGAAGATTAAAATTTTTAGTCTTCCCTTCCATGGAACAATGCTCGACGGGATTTTATAATTCCGTCGTTGCTAACCTGGAACCTTCATCCACCATAAAAACCTGACTACCAAAAGGTAACAACCTTACAAACCTACCTCCAACAAACTATTTCTGATGATTGCCCGTTATCAGAAGATGAAAAAGATACATCTCACCTGCGTCTTCATATTGTTTTCAATGATGACATTTGCTCAAAACTGGAAACCGTACAAGATAGACGACTCAGTTCAGGTGTCCTTGCCCACCGGCTTCGAACGAAAAGACACACTCGGGCAAACACTTATCAATGCTAAGTCATCCTTCGGCAACGTCCTGATCACCGTATCACCAGACAATCCAAGAACAACTCCTGACATTGAAAAAGAAAACCACCTTCAAAAATACTACGATGATTTTGTTACCCGCATTAAAGAGTCATCAAAAGATGGTTCCATTCTAAACGAAAAGGATACACTGATGGGTAAGCTTCATGTGAGGGACCTAACACTGGCAGGTGAGAGCGGCAGCGGGAAACAATTAAGAAACATTCGTATTCTGCATGAAAACAGTTCCACCTACACCTTTCAGTTTCTTTACCAGGAAATTCACAAGGAATATGCCGATCCGGAAAGCGCCACTTTTTTCAACTCAATCAAAATACCGCCTGACGCAAACATTCAAACCCAATACACAAACCCGGAAAACACCACAGGCAAAACTCCAACAGAAAACAACACACTTTATATAGGTATTGGCATAGCTTTGCTTATCCTGATTATCCTATTTTTTATCTTAAAAAAGCCAAAGCGAGATTAAACGGGCATTTTATTCGCCTATATAAACAGCCAAACAAAATAATTTCTATGTTTATGTGGGCGAATAAACCCTTTTTGGTCTATGGCAAACAACTATTTTCGCAAGAAACCGCTTTCATCAATATTAAATGATGTAAACGCAGGACTTAGCGATGGCGAAAACCCCGAATCTGGCGCACCTCATTTAAACAAGGTTTTAAAGGTAAAAGACCTCACCTTTATGGGGATTGCTGCCGTTATCGGTGCCGGAATTTTTTCAACCATTGGGCAGGCAGCTTTCGATGGCGGCCCCGGAGTTACAATCTTATTTATCATTACGGCCATTACCTGCGGATTTTCTGCTTTGTGCTATGCCGAATTCGCTTCAAGAATACCAGTTTCCGGTAGCGCTTACACTTATGCCTATGCCTCATTCGGAGAATTAATTGCCTGGATAATTGGCTGGGATTTGTTGATGGAATATGCCATCGGGAACATCGCTGTTGCTATCTCCTGGAGTGAGTATTTCACCAATTTACTTCGAGGATTCGATATTCACGTTCCCGAATATTTGACGATGGATTACCTTTCGGCTTACCGCGGAAATATTAAATTACAGGAATTAACATCGGCCGGTAATCTTTCAGAAATCACCCAAACATTGAAGAGCCAGGCAGAGGCATGGACCCAGGCACCATCCATCGGCTCATTAAAAATCATAGCCGATATTCCAGCATTAGTGATCGTTTTTTTAATCACGTGGCTGGTCTATATCGGCATTCGTGAAACAAAAAGGGTAACCAATGCCATGGTAGTTCTCAAAATCGGTGTGGTAATAGCCGTTATTTTGCTCGGTGCTTTTTATGTTACTCCTGCCAACTGGAGCCCATTTTTACCCAATGATTTTGGAGGCGTAATGAAAGGGGTGTCTGGAGTCTTCTTTGCCTACATAGGCTTTGATGCCGTTTCAACCACTGCAGAAGAATGCGAAAACCCTCAACGAGATTTACCCAAAGGGATGATTTACTCCCTCATTATCTGCACCATTTTATACATTTTAATTGCCCTTGTTCTTACCGGAATGGTGAACTATTCTGAACTCGCCGTTGCCGACCCCTTAGCTTTCGTTTTTGAACGGATTGGTTTACATCAGATAAGCTACATTATATCTATAAGTGCCGTAATTGCAACAGCAAGCGTGCTTTTAATTTTTCAAATGGGGCAGCCTCGTATCTGGATGGCGATGAGCCGTGATGGCTTGCTTCCAAAAGCTTTCTCGAAAATACACCCTAAATTTCGCACTCCTTCTTTTGCAACCATAGTAACAGGCCTGGTGGTTGCCTTACCCGCCTTGTTTATGAATTTAACTGAGGTAACCGACCTAACCAGCATCGGGACCTTGTTTGCCTTTGTGCTCGTTTGTGCCGGGGTATTGCTTTTGGAAGAAGATAAAGACGTGCAACCCGGGAGGTTTAAGATTCCGTATATCAATTCAAAATACATTGTACCCGGCTTGCTCATTGCCACAGTGTTTGTTTTCGGCGAGAAAATAATTGACTTATTCAGATACTCTGGCGACTGGCATACCTATAAAGATGTGCTTCCTTACTTCCTTTTCATTATTTTGGCGATAACTTTATCGATACTCTCATTCCTAAAAAATCTATCCCTAATTCCTGTTTTGGGATTGTTAAGTTGCTTCTATCTGATGACCGAACTTGGTTACACTAATTGGCTCAGGTTTTTAATATGGTTAGGAATTGGCTTAATCATTTACTTCACTTATAGTTTTCGAAACAGCAAACTGAACACTAAGCGTAACATTTAAATAGCAAAACAGGAATAAAACGCCTGTTTATGTTCAAGATAGCTATGTAGATATTGTATTATAGACAGTTAATATCTATAATTGCACATCGTATTCTATAATGACCAGGTATTCTAAACAAACCCGCATTCTTATTGCAGTTGATTGTATCATCTTCGGCTTTGATGGTGAACACTTAAAATTGCTTCTAATTCAGCGTGGATTTGAGCCTGAGAAAAATAAGTGGAGCTTAATGGGAGGTTTCATAGAACCAAATGAAAGTCCGGAAGATGCTGCCTCGAGAATTTTAAAACAGCTAACCGGCCTTGAAGGAGTTTACATGGAACAAATGCATGTTTTCGGCGAGATCGAACGCGACCCTATCGAGCGGACTATGAGTATCGCTTATTTTGCATTCATAGATATCCACAAATACGAAAAACAACTTAGCGAAGAATACCATGCGGAATGGTTCTCACTTAAGAAGGCCCCTAAGCTTATCTTCGACCACGACTCAATGGTTGAAATGGCCAAGCAAAAATTAAGGTACAAAGCGGCTTTACATCCTATTTTATTTGAGTTGCTTCCAGAAAAATTTACCATACCGCAAATTCAAACCTTGTATGAAAACGTGTATGATACGGTTTTAGACAAGCGTAACTTCAGCCGCAAGCTTTTATCAACCGGATTATTAATCCGCCAGGATGAAAAAGATAAGGAGAATTCGAAAAAAGGAGCCTATTACTACAAATTAGACCCCGCTATCTATAAAGACAAATTCCAATCTTTCTTAAATTTTATCCCTAACCCGCAAGCGCTTAACCCATAACCCCAGATTAGTTTTCTGTAAAATTATTCATAGGATTTTTATTTTTGAAAAAATAAGTGTTATTTAGACACGAATACCGAATTATGAGCCAGCAAAGTTTTGTTATAGGAGTAGATTACGGAACAGATTCCGTACGCTCGGTGATTGTAAACGCACACACAGGAGAAGAAGTTGCAGCGTCAGTGTTTTATTATCCAAGGTGGAAAAAAGGATTGTTCTGTAATGCATCAGAAAGCCAGTTCCGCCAGCATCCTTTAGATTATGTTGAAGGACTGGAAACAACCATAAAAGATACGTTGCAAAAGGCAGGCAAAGACGTTGCTGCGAACATTAAAGCAATTTCTATCGACACGACTGGCTCTACGCCTGTGGCTGTTGATGAAAGCGGAACCCCACTAGCACTTTTACCAGAGTTTGAAAATAATCCAAATGCCATGTTTGTGCTTTGGAAAGACCATACCTCTGTTGGCGAAGCTGCTGAAATTAACGAACATGCGGAGAAATTTGCTACCAACTACCTTCAATACGTAGGGGGCATCTATTCTTCTGAGTGGTTCTGGTCTAAACTATTACACATTTTAAGGAAAGACGAAAAAGTACGCACAGCAATCCATTCATGGGTAGAACATTGCGACTGGATTCCTTTCTTGCTAACTGGTGGTAAAAAAGCTTCTGAAGTGAAAAGAGGTGTTTGCTCTGCCGGACATAAAGCACTTTGGGCTGAAGAATTTGGGGGCTTACCTGCTGAAGAATTCTTCGCAACTTTAGACCCACTTTTAGCTGGATTTACTGCCAAGTTATCAAATAAAACATATACGGCTTCTGAACAGGCAGGTACTTTAAGTGCAGAGTGGGCTGAAAAATTAGGACTTTCTACTGATGTTGTTATAGGTATCGGAGCCTTTGATGCACATATGGGCGCTGTAGGCGGACAGATTGAGCCTTACTACTTGAGTAAAGTAATGGGTACTTCAACATGCGACATGCTGGTTGCCCCTGCAGCTGAAGTAAAAGACACTTTAGTAAAAGGCATCTGCGGACAGGTTAACGGTTCTATCATCCCTGGAATGATTGGCTTAGAAGCTGGACAATCAGCGTTTGGAGATGCTTATGCATGGTTAAAAAATGTGTTGGCATGGCCGGTAAAAAACCTTCTATCTCAAACTCAATTAATTGATGCAGAAACAGCACATAAATTAATCGATGAAATTGAAGGTAAAATCATCCCGGAGCTAAGCAAAAAGGCTAACGAACTTCCGGTTGAAGAAGGTGGAGAATTAGCTATAGAATGGTTAAACGGAAGAAGAACTCCAGATGCAAACCAACTCTTAAAAGGTGCATTTATCGGTTTGGATTTAGGTACTGATGCTGTTAAAATTTTCCGTGCACTTGTTGAATCAACTTGCTTCGGCGCTAAGAAAATTGTCGATCGCTTTAACGATCAAGGCGTTCCTGTTAAAGGATTAATTGGCTTAGGTGGTGTTGCCAGAAAATCTCCTTTCATTATGCAAATGATGGCTGATGTATTAAACATGCCTATCAAAATCCATAAATCAGATCAAACTTGCGCTATTGGTGCAGCTATGTTTGCAGCAACAGCAGCGGGCATCTATCCTAAAGTAGAAGATGCGATGAATGCTATGGGGCAAGGCTTTGATGCAGAATATCATCCAAATCCAGAGCGAGTTGCTATCTACGCAAAACGCTATCAACGCTATAGCGAAGCTGGTGCCTTTGTGGAAGATTTCTGTAAAGAAGAGATCGCAGTTGAGGGATAAAGCCAGAGACTGAGGACTGAAATCTGAAGTCTGAAAACCTGACGGCTGAAACCTGATAGCCCAGAGCTAATCGCTAATAAAAACAAAAATGTCTAAATATCAACATATAAAAGAACAGGCTTACAAAGCCAATATGCAATTGCCAAAATTAGGTTTGGTATTATTTACATTCGGAAACGTAAGTGCGGTTGACCGCGAATTAAGCGTTTTCGCCATTAAACCAAGTGGCGTACCCTACGAAGACCTTACACCTGAAAAAATGGTGATTGTGGACTTTGATGGAAATGTGGTTGAAGGAGAACTTCGCCCGTCATCTGATACGCTAACTCATGCTGTTTTATATAAGCATTGGGAGAAAATTGGCGGCATCGTGCATACTCACTCTACTTATGGCACAGCCTGGGCTCAAAGCCAGCGCGATATTCCTAACTACGGTACAACCCATGCCGACCATTTAACTGCGGATATTCCATGCGCCCCTCCTATGAGCGATGAAATGATACAGGGAGACTATGAATACCAGACAGGCTTCCAAATCATGGACTGCTTTAAAGACAAAGGCTTAAGCTACGAGGAGGTTGAAATGATCCTTGTAGGAAATCATGCGCCTTTTACATGGGGCAAAACTGCCGACAAAGCAGTATATAACAGTGCTGTACTTGAAACTTGTGCCCAGATGGCGTACTTAACAGAGCAAATTAATCCGGGAGCGCCACGCTTGAAGGATTCTCTGATTAAGAAACATTATGAAAGAAAACACGGCCCGCACTCATACTACGGCCAATCATAAGCAGAAATTAGACTATTAAGGAGCTGGAGAAAAACCAGCTTCGACCATTTTCCGCGGTTGGTGTTCTCACCAACCGCCTAATAATAAGTAAATTATAAATTAAAATCGTAATTCATTACATAAAAAATGACTGATCTTAAAAAGTTTGAAGTTTGGTTTGTAACAGGTAGCCAGGACTTATACGGGGAGGAAACACTTAAACAAGTGGCAGCGCACTCTCAGGAAATTGCAGAATCATTAAACAATGCATCTCAAATCCCAGTGCGTGTTGTATTCAAACCAACAGTAAAAAGTACAGAAGAGATTTATGCACTTTGCCAGCAAGCTAACGTTGCTCCAAACTGTATCGGTATCATCACATGGATGCATACATTCTCTCCTGCTAAAATGTGGATTACAGGCTTAAAATCTCTGCAGAAGCCTCTAGCTCATTTACACACTCAATATAACCGCGATATTCCATGGGGTTCAATCGATATGGATTTCATGAACTTAAACCAAAGTGCACACGGCGACAGAGAGTTCGGTTTCATCGCTTCAAGAATGAAAATCGTACGTAAAGTTGTTGTTGGCCACTGGCAAGATCCTGAGGTATTAGATCAGTTAAATGGATGGGCTCGTTCAGCGGCTGGCTGGTACGATTGGCAAGGTGCAAGATTCGTTCGTTTTGGCGATAACATGCGTTATGTTGCTGTAACTGACGGAGACAAAGTTGAGGCTGAATTAAAATTCGGTTTCTCTGTAAATACTCACGGTATTGGAGACCTGGTTTCGGTTATCAATCAAATCAGTGATGCTGAAGTAGACAAATTAACTGCTGAATACGAAGAGCGTTATGCTGTTGTTGATGCTTTGCGCAAAGGCGGTGCTCAATACTCTTCTTTAAGGGATGCTGCAAAAATAGAATTAGGTATGCTTTCTTTCCTTCAGGATGGAAACTATAAAGGCTTCTCTGATACATTTGAGGACTTACATGGAATGGCTCAGTTACCAGGTATCGCTTCTCAGCGTTTAATGGGTAAAGGTTATGGTTTTGCTGGTGAAGGCGACTGGAAGACAGCAGCCTTAGTACGTGCAATGAAAGTTATGGGAAGCGGACTTCCAGGCGGAAACGCATTTATGGAAGATTATACTTATCACTTCGATCCATCAAACCCAATGGTATTGGGTTCTCACATGCTTGAAATTTGTGAGTCTATCGCAGATGGAAAACCAAAATGCGAAATCCATCCATTAGGAATTGGCGGCAAAGCAGATCCAGTACGTTTGGTATTCAACGTTGCAGCTGGCCCTGCCCTAAATGCTTCTATCGTTGATATGGGCAACCGTTTCCGTATGATTGTGAACGAAGTTGAGGCAGTTGAAATCAAGAACGACCTTCCGAAACTACCAGTAGCACGTGTACTTTGGAAACCATATCCTGACATGAAAACAGGATGCGCTGCCTGGATTTTAGCAGGCGGAGCTCACCATACCGGCTATAGCCAAAACTTAACATCTGAACACATGCAGGATTTTGCAGAGATGGCAGGAATTGAGTTTGTTAAAATCGGCAAAAACACTGATTTATATCAATTGAAAAATGACCTTCGCTGGAGCGACGTTTATTATCAATTAAACAAAGCTTAATCGTATTCGAAAGCTTATATAAGGCCTGAAGGCAGCTTCAGGCCTTTCTTTTTTCCTTACTAGTTTATAAATTGCTTTTTCAATCTCCCATCCACAGAAGGCAGCTTAACGCATAAAACCTCGTTTTAGTTTGTTCCTGCCTCTACTTTTTTTCCACACCCAAGCAAAACACAACAACCTGAACTACAGTAGATTAAAAATACATTCTATGGTATAAATTCACATATGTGAAAAAATTTGACATTTTTTTGGCATTTATGTAACCTTATTAATGCTTAGTGGGTAGAAGTATCACATTTATATACCTTTTTATTTTACAATTAAACCACAAAAAAAAATGAAGAAAATTTTTCTTTTTTTGGCCATGTTGGGCTTCGGGGTAAATTCTTACGCTCAATTATCAGATGAAGAGTATGCTTATGTGACTATGGATCTTCAAGGTATCCTTAATCTGAACATGACTACTGATCCAAATGTAAACTTCGCATTTAAATCTATTCCTGATTATTCAAACGGTATCACAAAATTTAACGCTACTAAATTAGATGTAGACGCGACCGTAGCCTGGGACTTATTTGCCTATGCAAGCACTGCCAACTGGACTCAGGTAGAATCTTATTCGACAAACGGACAACCAACTTTGCCTGCAGAGATTTTAGAGGTGAAGGTTGTGAACAGCAACGCAAGTACTCCTCTTAACCATTTCAACAACTTTGTTAGCTTAAAAGGCTTAGCAAGATCTGGAGTTGTGAATGGTGTTCCGACAACTGCCACTCAGTTTCTTGCCGGGGAGTTAGGTAGCGGACTTAACGAATCTTATGAACCAGGAACTGCAGCTGCAAATCCGTCAACAAATCAATTCAGAGTTCATTACAGGTTAAAACCAGGTATTCCTGCAACATTCAGTAACTCTACGGTGGCATTAGCTTCACCAGGTTACGCCCAGGCTGGTTACTACTACCTTGAGGTTGTTTATGCTTTAATAGAAGACTTATAGGCTTAAAATCTACATCAGGAGGAAGACTTATTCCTCCTGATTCTCTCATTCTAAATTAACAGATCGCCAATTATTCGACCAGGACTGATAAGTGAAGAAATTCCTATCTCTCATTTTAATGCTCACTCTGCTCTCAACTTACAGCCAGCTTGCTGCACAATCGGTAAGTTTCGCATTAAAAACAACACCCAATAATAGTTTCATTTTCGATACCATAGAAAAGTATCAGAATGGAATTATCCTCCCCAACTACCTAACACTAAAAGTAGAGAGTGTTGGCACAGAATGGGATTTATATGTTGGAACCACCACCGGCACCGGAGGCATTTTTGATATCAATACTGCTTATGGCACATCCGGAAATGCCAGTATACCTGTAGGAATATTACAAGCCAAAGTAACCAACACATCAAACACGTCCCAAACGGGCTCATCTTTTTTCAATTTAACAGACATTGCTATTCCCAGGTACATTATCGGTACTTCGGCAGATGATGCCGCCGTTGCATGCGGAAGCCCAGGCGCTAATGCTGCAGGATCCTATACCAGTCAACCACAATGCTATTCCTTCAAAGTTGACTTAAAAGCAGTTCCAGGGCTTACTTACAAAGCAGGCTCCTATTCTTTAAGGGTAGATTTCATTTTAGTTCAGGATTTGTAATCTATGAGGATTCTTTACCCTTTATTTGTATTCGTATTTTGGGTGCATCTGTTCTCACAGACGAATGCCCTGGCTCAAACTGCTGCCAAAAGAGGTATTGAATTAGAATTTACCGAAAAAAAGACGATTCAAGCAAGCAACGAGCTTGCATCAAACGTTGTAAGAATCAAGAACAACTCATCCCGGGAGGTTTCTTTCAATATAAACATATCTGCACCTGATGGCTGGAAACAGATTTTTAGCCGTGCCAGCCGATATACGCTAAGCCCCCAGGATTCCATATTTATTCCCGTTAATCTAACTCCTCAAAAGAGTAATGGAGGCAGAGTAAACCATGTTATCAATGCTTTCCTTACAGATGAAAATGGGACCCAGTTCGCATCTGCGATTTGGTATATGTCTATTAAACAAGAGTCAAACTGGAGTATTTCCGCACTAAGTACTAAAGTCTTCTTTTTAAACGGCAGTGATTCAGCTCATTTTGCACTAAGGCTGCAAAATCAGGGAAATGCCGAAGAAAAAATCAAACTTAGTTTCTTAACAGATAAACGAATTAAAGTATTAGATCCAGCCAACCCCTTTGGCAAACTGGAGTATTACAATTTACGGCTTCCTGCCAATCGGGATACAATAATCACCTTTACCGCATCGAGGACGAAACAGCTGCAAACAACTCTGCGAGAAGACGTTGGGAACTATTCTGGCACAGTACCTAACGATGTCTTGCCCGTAAAAATAACCGCGCAAAACGAAACAGAAGATAACACGACAACCAAAGTATGGCGGGGAACCGTAGATTTCGTCAAAGCTACTGCGGAAGCACAGCTGAGAGAACATCAATCAGCATCTCTCCCACTTACCGTTGAAGCAACCATTGATAACATCATGGATAATTCAACTATTTTAAACCTTAGCTTATATGGCAATGCTATGTTTGACAAAGGGAGAAGCTTAAATTACAGGTTTCAAACTTTCTTTTTCGACAATTTCTTTCATTATCAACCATTTTTTGGGAATTCACATTACGTAGGGTATACCTCGCCCAAAACTTCACTTGAAGTTGGCGACATCAACGGCAATGCCACACTGGGGTACAATAATTCCGGAAAAGGGGTAAAAGCATCGCAGGAGGTTGTTAAAAATAACATACTAAGCGCCTTCTATGTGCAAGCACCTACCCTGTTTAATTCCACTAATCGAAGCAGTTATGGAGCTGGCCATACTATCAGGCTGGGCAGAAACTCGATTGAAACTCAGGTTCAGATGACGGATGATGCTTTAATGAAATTCACAAGCACTCAATATAGTAATAGAATAGGCCTAAACATTTTAAAGTTCCATAACATTGTATTAAACTCCGTTTATTCGAATGAAAGCTATACGGGTGGAGCTGAGCCCATAAATAAAACCGGGTATGCATACTATGCACTCTATGCCGGAACATTTAAAAAAATCAACATTAGTATTAGCAACTCATTTGGAAGTAAGTCCAACACCGGCTATCGCGGAATAAAAACTCTTAGTGCATACGGCTCTTATCGCTTCAACAATAAAAGAACGCTAAGTGCGAGCTATTATAGTTCATCCCAAAACCCAGAATACTACTCGCCTGCTGGAATTTTGTTTAACTCGATTTTTAATGCTAATGAACAATACGAACTGGGATACAACTTTACAACCTTGTCCTATAGCTTGTCATTAAAATTAAAGCATATTTATAGCGAAGCCTTTAATTTAAAGTCTCTGGCCGACGCATTTGCCGTGGATTATCGTCCGCAGCCTAAAGGCGACTTACGTTTCTACTTATCATTATATGGGGCATATAACCAATTACCAGATTTTGATATCGATCCATACTTCACTGCTCAGATAAGAAGCTCTATCAGATATAGGGGGCTTACTCAAACAATAAGATATTACTACGGGCCTTACCAGATATACGACCAATTATTATTTGCAAGAACCAAAACCAACGGACAGTCCTTCTACACGACTACTAATCTTAAATTCTGGCTTTTAAAGTCGAAGCTCACTTTCGAGCCAAACATAGTTTATAGTTATGAAACACTGTACAAAAGGAACAGGCTAAGCCTTAGGCCCGAGCTTTATTATTTACCAAAACGCGGCACAGAAATCAAATTCTATGCACAATACATTAATAATAATCAGAAAAACAACCCTAATATCATTCAAAACCCAGACCTGGAACGCATTACCCCTTCGATGGGCTTCAGTAACCTATTTTTCGGGTTAGGTATAAAGAAAGCGCTGGGTGTACCGGTATCTGGAAAGAAATACCATAATCTTACTATAGAGATTTTTAAAGACATAAATGGTAATGGAAGGCTGGATAAAAATGAGAAAGGCCTTAAAAATGTCCTCGTGAACATCAGGCCTGTGGTTGTTGACAGTAACGCAAGCACAAGATTGAACGAAGTAGGCGAAAATTTTGTAACAAACGATGCTGGTGTAGTAGTATACAAGAACTTACCGAAAGGCGCATACAGGATCAGCATTAATCCTTTGTCAGAAACGGGAGGCTTCTTTGCAGGCAATGAACAAATTGTAGTCTTAGAGAAGGATCTGAAATATCCAATGCCTCTAAATCAGGGCGTTCATTTAACCGGAATTTTGGCAGTGGAACGCGACCAAACGGCTGCTGACCTTGACAAAAGGATAGATGTAAGCAATATCAGAATAACCGCAATGGACTCGCTGGGCAAAACGTACTCTACCTTAACTGATAAAGACGGCAGATTTACCCTACGCCTGCCAGTTGGAGTGTATCAGGTAAGCCTTAATGAAAGCGCCCTGCCAGACAACTTTGAGCTGGAACAAAAAAGAATCATTGTAGAAATGTTGACTGTTGCCGATAACTATAACATCACATTTATCGCCCGCGAGAAGAAACGAAAAATTAACATTAGAAAGTTTGACCAACAGGGAAAACTAATAGAGAAAACTAATAACAACACTAAGAAAAATGAACAAACTAATTAACTGCTTTTTATTTCTGCTTTTAGGATTAACTGCAAAAGCTCAACAGGTGTCTGTTTCGCCCAGCAGGTTCTATTACAAAGTTCCACCAGGTTCTGTTAAAGCCCAAACGCTGAAAGTTTCAAATAATTCAGATAAGAAGCAGTCGTTTCAATTAACTTTTGGGGATTTTGCAGCCCCAGGCAGTGCGGGTAAATCGGCCTTAATGAAGGCGGGCGAAAGCCCAAATTCCATTACAAAATACATTAGTGCTAATCCGGCATTTTTTGAGCTTGAACCCGGCCAAAGCAAAGACGTTCAAATATTACTGGAATTGCCAAATCTGCCCGAATCGAATAAAGCAAAATGGGGAACCTTATTGGTAAAACTTGCCAAAGAAAAATCTGAAGCTACAAAGCTTGGAGGTAATAATGTTGGTATGGGTATAGTAGAAACATTCCAGTTTGTAATCCACCTGTTCCAAACACCACCTAACATAACCAATAAGCAGGCGGAAATTGTGGAAATGAAACAAATTCCGGGAACAAATTCAACCGATAAGGTGATATCCATATTAACCAAAAATACTGGAGAAGCGATTTTAGATTGCGCGAGCTATGTTGAGCTGGTAAACCTTAAAACCGGAAAGAAAGAACGCTTAAAACCCGCTGCATTTACTGTTCTACCAGGCGGTTCCAGGGAAATGAAATTTACAATTCCTGCCGCTCAGGAGAAAGGCAAGTATACAGTTACCGGAGTTGTTGACTATGGCAGCAAGGAAGATGTACAAGCAGCGGAAATGGATCTGGAAATTCAGTAAAAACTATTAAGAGCACTTGGTGCTAACCGATATTCGTCACCTAAATTCACAGTTAAAAGCCGCCTTCAACCAGCGGCTTTTGTTATTTTTCTCCTATCTGATCCGATACATTAAATCAGGGAAGAAGCCGATTTGGTAAACCATTCCTACTTCTTGCTTTTAGATAGGCATTTAAAGAGTTGTTACGGACCGTGGCTTGCTGATTAATACTTACTTAGTTCAAAAAATCTTCAAAGAAAGGGTCGGTATAATCCTTTACAAAAACTAAAATGTTATCCAGGCCGGCAAACTCATACTCTTCGTGCATCGTGGTTAAAACCACACATTTCATTCCGGCACGACGGGCAGATTCAACTCCTTTCGGGTTATCTTCAAATACGATGCAATCTTCAGGCTTGATTCCTAAGCCTTCGGCGCCTTTCAAAAATGTTTCGGGATCCGGCTTGCTAACAACTACGTGATCTGCACTAATAACCACGGGAAAGTACTTGCGAATGTTCAAGCCATCCAATACAAAATCTACATTATATGTAATAGCCGCCGAACCAATCGCCATCTTAATACCTTTCTCATCAGCTCTCTCAAGAAGCTTATCTAAGCCATCAATCAGCTTTAAATGTGGTTTAAACGTTTTCTGATAGCGGCGCTCCTTTTCAAATGAAATTTGATCTTTCTCTTCCTCCGAAAATTTTTCCTCACCAAATACCCTTACCAGCAACTCGTGGTTTTTCCCATACATCTCCATTTTCACAGCTTCTCTGCTTAAATTGGCGCCCAAATCATTGTTCAAAATTTCATGCCATGTATCCGTATGGTAGTCCATATCGTCTATCATTGTACCGTTCAAGTCAAATAGAAAAGCTTTCATCTCTGTATTAATGTAAAATTGATGCGAAGAAAGCCAAAATTTATGAAAGAAGTAAACATAATAACTATGTTTGCCACAATAACCAATAAATTATTTGTTTCCCAACATGAAGATTTTCAGTCTTTTACTGCTTGCATCATTCATCATTTTAAACAAAGCAGAAGCGCAATCCAAAACAAAAAAACAGCCCAATATTATTTTTATCCTTGCTGATGACCTTGGCTATGGTAATATTTCATGTTTTAACCCGAAAAGCCCGATAAGTACTCCTAATATTGATAAGCTGGCTAAAGAAGGGACAAAGTTCACGAACTTCTATGCTGGCAATACGGTATGTGCCCCGTCTCGTGCAGCACTAATGACAGGCAAACACATGGGACATGCCTATATACGCGGAAATGGCAATGTTTCTTTACGAGAACAAGACACCACCATGGCGCAAAGGCTGCAAAACGCTGGATATACTACAGGTATGTTTGGAAAATGGGGGTTGGGACTCGAAAATGAACCAGGCGCTCCACACTTGAAAGGCTTTGATAGTTTTTATGGCTACCTCCTGCAACGCCATGCACACCATTATTATACGGATTATTTGTATCAGGTTAAAAATAGAGAGTTAAGAAAAGTAAGTATAGATTCGAATAAATATGTACAGGACCTGGTTATGGATAATGCGCTGGACTTCATCAAAGAAAATAGTGCTAAACCGTTTTTTCTATACCTATCTACTACCCTGCCACATGCGGAATTGAGGGTGCCCGATAACCTGATTAAGAAATTTCAAAACAGCGATGGCAGCAGTAAATATCCGCCGGAGAATCCATTCATTACAAAAGGCACGTCCTACTCTTCTCAAGCTCAGCCACATGCTGCTTTTGCCGCTATGATGTACCGCCTGGACCAGGATGTAGCACGCATTGTAAAACAGGTTAAAGATTTAGGATTGGAAAACGATACTTACATCTTCTTCACCAGTGATAATGGCCCGCATGAAGAAGGCGGCGGTGACCCGGCATTTTTTAATAGTAGCGCTCAATTTAAAGGCGTAAAACGGGATTTATATGAAGGAGGAATTCGGGTTCCACTAATTGTAAAAGCACCCGGAAAGGTACCTATGGGGAAAACCCGAGAAGATATTTGGGCACTTTGGGACATTTTACCCACACTAAGCACTCTAACAGGCAGTATTACACCCAATAATATTGATGGCATCTCTTTTGCCCCCGCATTAGCAGGGAAAACTCAAAAACCACACGATTATCTATATTGGCAGTTTAATGAAACCGGAACCCTTAAAGAAGCGGTACGGCAAGGCAACTGGAAGTTAATCAGGTTTAAGGAGAAGGGAAAAGCAGAGGTGCTTGAATTATACGACTTGAGTATTGACAAGGGTGAGAAAAATAATATTGCAAGTTCCAATTATGCCAAGGTTAAATCGTTAAGGGCAATCATGCAACGAGCTAAGAGCCCTTCTGAGAATCAGGCATTTAACTGGGAAGCAGCAGAGCAATAAAATTAAAAAACCGCAACCTTGTAATAAATAATTCGTAATAAAACATAACTTTTAAGAAAATAAAAAAAAATTCAAGAGCTGAATACTTATTATAACTTAAAAGCGTATTAGATATTTATTAAATTACATTATACTAGAAAAGGGGTTGGTTATGTTTGAGAAATTGAAAAAGTTGATATCGGATGTTGTAGAAGGATTGAAAAGAAAAGAACCTGCATTAGTGCCGGTTAGAAATCAGCAGAGGAGCAGATTTGAGCGCAGGGGCTAATTTCTAACAGTATTAAGCGAAAAGAGTATTCGGGCTGGTGCGTTTGTGTAGGCGGATATACTCTAAGGTTTTTTACTAGTAGGTTTAATAAGTATTGAAGCCTGGTTAAAAATTAGTTTTAACCAGGCTTTTTACTATAAGCCTGGCTGTCTTTTCAGATGCGCCCGGAGAACCCATCTTTTCTGAGAGTTGCTTAAAGTTTTGAAGCATTTCATCGCGGTAGCTTCCTCCCACCAATTTCTGTAACTCCTCTCCTATTTTGTCTGAATTACAATCTTCCTGAATTAGTTCTTTAACCACCAGCTTGTCCATAATGAGGTTAACCAAAGAAATGAACCTTATCTTGATAAGCATACGGGCAATAAACACC